>JADHNQ010000162.1 GCA_016779425.1 Pseudomonadales bacterium
AGTGCACTCTTTGCTTTGATCATGATCAGTTGGCGAGTGCTACAACACGCTGGCCTTGGATATTTTCTGCGGAGCAACGTTTCGAACTGGTCGAGCAGGGGCTCGTCATCACACTGACGCTGAAGAATCTGTCTGATCGAGTGATGCCTGCTGGCATGGGGCTTCATCCGCACTTTCCCTTACCAGCAATGGCCGCAGACGGGGACGACCCTACGCAGATAAACCTTCTCGCTCGCTCGCTAATTCGCATGGGGGCAGATTTTCTACCATCAGCGATCGATGTGTATGACGGACGGTTTGGCAACTTGCTCGCAGACAGGCCCTGGCAGACGAGGGCCATAGACGACGTCTTCGGTTATGGCTCTGGGCTCGCGCAGATCCGCTGGCTGGGCCGGCCTTGGTCAGTGTCGATAGAGCCTGATCCAGCCTTGCCGCACTGGATCGTGTATGCGCCCCGGGGAGAGGGATTTATCTGCATCGAGCCAATCAGCCATTTCCCCAACGCGATCAATGCCCATCCCACACTCCCTCAAGCCCATGGTGGGCTGGTGCAGCTTGCCCCGGACGAGGTCTGGAGTACACGCTCGATGTTTCGAGTAACGCCATTTGTGGACTAGAAATAACCGCCTTGGCGACCGAGGTGCCCAATCCCAGCAGAGATCGCATTCAGTTCTCCAAGCCTTTGAAAGTTCATGGTAGATTTGGGCATCAAAATCTCGGAGAGGCTCGAGCATGGCTGAAGCAGTTGACTATAAGCAGATTGGCACCACACCCGTACGACCAGACGGATTTGATAAGGTAACCGGCCGCGCTCAGTTCGGTGCCGATGTGAATTTACCCAACATGATTCACGGCAAGGTGCTGCGCAGTCCCCATGCCCATGCGCGCATAAAGAGTGTTGACGTCAGTGCGGCCCTCGCCATGCCCGGTGTCTACGCGGCCATTTCCGGCGCGGATTTTCCTGGTGGTCGACTTGAGGGAGAGGCGGGCGGCGAAGGCGGCGGCACCATGGATGACGTTGCCAAGAATGTAATGGCCCGAAACAAAGTCCTCTACCACGGCCATGCAGTAGCTGCGGTGGCAGCATCGACAGTGCGCCTTGCGGAACAAGCTCTTGAGGCCATCAAGGTCGAATACGAAGTGCTGGACCCGATTTTGGATGTGGTGGCTGCCATGGATCCTGCAGCGACTTTAGTAAATGAAGAAAACTACACCGCGCTGCCCGAAAAACCTGAGAGTCCATCGAATATCGCCAACGTTGGACGGCTCGAGCGAGGCAACTTGGACGAGGGCTTTATGGCAGCGGACGTTGTGGTTGAACGTGAGTTCACCTGTCCCATGGCTCATCAAGGCTATATCGAGCCCCACGCCTGCATTGCCAGCATCGACGAACGCGGTCGCGGCACCGTTTGGTGTTCTACCCAAGGTCACTTCGAGCACCGCGCGGCGACATCGAAAATGCTCGGCAAGAATATGGCTGACCTGAAGTTCGTCGCCACGGAAATTGGTGGCGGTTTTGGCGGCAAAACGGTTGTCTATCTTGAGCCCCTGGCGACCTTGCTGTCAGAAAAGTCTGGTCGTCCGGTAAAAATGACCATGTCTCGGGAAGAGGTCTTTCGTGCAACGGGACCAAGCTCGGCCACGGTCGCCCGGGTCAAAGTAGGGCTGCGTAAGGATGGCACCATTACGGCGGCACAATCTTGGATTGCCTTTGAAGCCGGCGCCTTTGCCGGTGCCCCCTACATGCCCGGTGCCATGTCGATCTATGCACCCTATGAAATTGAGAACTTTTTGGTTGAGACCTTTGACGTCTTGGTCAACAAACCCAAGGTAGCGGCCTATCGAGCCCCGGGTGCGCCCCAGGCCATGCACGCCTTCGAGTGTGCGCTGGATGAAGCCGCCCAGCTACTCGACATGGACCCAATCGATTTACGCATGGTGAATGCTGCCGATGAAGGCACACAGTCCCCCTACGGGCCAAAGTTTCCGCCGATAGGCTTCAAGGCCTGCCTGCAGGCGGCGAAAAAACACCCGAATTACACCAAGCCAGTGCCCGAAGGCGCCGGCCGCGGCGTCGCCGTAGGCTTTTGGTTCAACGTCGGCATGCAGTCTAGTGCTGAGGTGAACATCAACGAAAACGGCTCCGTGATGATTATTGAAGGCAGTCCGGATATCGGCGGCTCGCGCGCGTCTATGTGCCTGATGGCAGCAGAAACCTTGGGCATTGACTATGACGATGTGCGAGCACAGGTCGGTGATACCGAAAGTACCGGGTTTTGTAACGTAACCGGCGGCAGCCGCACCACATTCGCGACAGGCATGGCTGTGACCCAGGCCTGTGAGGCCGTGATCGCAGACTGCAAACGTCGTGCTGCCATGACCTGGGGGCTGGATGAAGACCAGGTGGAGTGGGAAGACGGTCAAGCCATTCCTGGCCCCGGCGTGAATGCCGATGTGAAGCCATTGAGCTTGGCAGAACTGGCGCGTAAGGCTGGCAAGACTGGTGGTCCAATCACCGCTCGCGCATCGCTAAATGCCCAGGGTGCCGGCGCGGCATTCTCCGTGAATTTTGGCGATCTGCGCGTAGACCGCGAAACCGGCAAGGTAGACGTGCTGAGCTATACCGCTATTCAAGACGCTGGCAAAGCCATTCACCCGGCCTACGTTGAAGGCCAGATGCAGGGCGGCGCCGCACAAGGCATTGGCTGGGCGCTGAACGAGGAGTACATCTTCGATGATAAGGGCGTGCTTGAGAACGCGGGTTTCCTCGACTATCGCATTCCAGTTGCGTCGGATCTGCCGATGATCGATACAGAAATCGTCGAAGTGCCGAACCCCAGTCACCCCTTCGGCGTGCGCGGCGTCGGTGAGACGCCTATTGTTGCACCGCTGGGTGTATGTGCTAACGCAGTGTCCCGATCACTTGATATGCGGATTACCGATCTGCCTATGTCGCCTCCCCGGCTGCTGGAGGCGATTGAGGGCTAAGGCAGGCCGGCTAACCTAAAGCGGATAATCTGCCGCTGAAACCCTGCTGTCTGGCGGGGTTTTTTATTGGAGAAAAGATCACAGATCATGGTTAGGGTCGTACTGTCCAGTTCAATGGCAGAACTCACGGGAGGGGTGCGCGAGGTAGAGCTTGCGGTGGGCAACTATCGTGAGCTGACCCTAACGCTTTGCGAGCGGTGGCCTCAAATGGCTGCATTGATCGAACGCTCTGCGGTTGCGATCGATGGTCAAATCTATCAGGACGCCTTTGCCGAGGCGCTGGCGTCTGGAAGCGAAGTATTTTTTATGCCGCGCATTGAGGGCGGCTAAGGGGAGGGATGTGAACATCAGTTTTGGTGGCGAGTACGAGACTTTTCGCGATGAGGTGAAACGGTTTTTGGACGAAAACCTAACCGATGACTTGCGTGATGCGCAGCGGTTTTGCCCAGGCATCTTTTTGGATTACGAACACAATATCGTCTGGCATCGCATGCTGCATAAGCAGGGCTGGGTGGCTCCGGCTTGGCCTAAGGAGCATGGCGGCACGGGCTGGGATCTCATGCAGCGATATATTTGGTCCATCGAAAAATCAAGCGCTGGTGCACCGGATACAGCGCCCATGGGTTTGGGGATGTGCGGACCAATGCTGATTGGCTGCGGAACCCCGGAACAGCAGCGAAAATATCTACCCCGCATCCTGTCTGGCGAAGATTATTGGTGTCAGGGCTATTCCGAGCCCGGATCTGGTTCTGATTTAGCGAGCCTCAAGCTTAAGGCAACTTCCGACGGTGACTGCTATCGCCTAAACGGTAGCAAAATTTGGACCTCCCATGCCCACTATGCCAACAAGATGTTCATCCTGGTGCGCACGGACGATTCCGGTAAACCCCAGGAAGGCATTACGTTTTTACTCCTGGATATGAATACCCCCGGCATTCGCGTTGAACCCATCCTGTTTGCCTCAGGCACCCACGAGGTCAATCAGGTATTTTTTGATGATGCACGAGTGCCCAAGGCGAATGTCGTCGGACAAGAAAACAAAGGCTGGCAGGTCGCCAAGTATCTGCTTGAATTTGAGCGGGGCGGTTCAACCGGTGGTAACGCCGCGCGCAAAGTGAGCCTGCAGCGACTGCGCAATCTCGCGCGCCTAATACCTCAGGCAGATGGGACCTTGTCTGATGACCCGGATTTTATGCGTAAATTGGACGAGACCGAAGTGCAGCTCGAAGCCATCCAATACACCGAATTCCGTTTGATGGCGGCTCTGTCAAAGGGCGACAGCCCCGGCCCAGAGTCCTCGGTTATCAAGGCGCTGTCTGCTGAGATTACTCAGCGTATTACTGAGCTAACGGTGGAGGCCATGGGCCAGTATGCGGCCGTGCATCAGCCAGAAGCGCGAACCGTCGGAAGCAATGTCGCCACAGTCGGGCCCGACGAGGGTGTGGTCGCGTTTTCTCGGTATTTCAATTTGCGCGCCAGTTCCATTGCCGGCGGCAGCAACGAGGTGCAGCGCAATATCATGGCGAAACTCGTGCTGGGACTGTGATCCCAGGCGCCACAATTCGGATCAATCGACGTGGTCTCTGCTACGGGCTGACGGCCTGCCAAATGGGCTTCGACAGGGACTGAGCCCGACAAGCTAGGTCTTGCGGCCAATCCCTGGTGCAATCTTCAAAGCCTGTTTCGTCGCCGGCAAAGAGTGCCCGCATAGCATCCTCATAGTTAGGCAGATCGCCGCAGAGTGCCTGACAAAATCGATACGTCAGATTCTGGTGGTGCCGAATCAGGTCGTCGATCTGCTGCTGTGGATCGTGTCTGGCTTGATCAATCAGTTTGCGCAGTACCGCTGAAGGACTGCTGCCTTGGGTCGACAGCCACTGCCAATGTCGGGGCAGCAGGGTGATCTCTTGGCTGGTTGCCGAACCTATCTCGGCGGTAGCGAGTGGTGGGATCATGAAGTGTTCGGCCTTGCGCGCCAATAAATCTTCATCGCCACTCAGGTCTAGGTCGACTGTATTACATGTGCTGTCTTGCAGGATCAGTGCGCGTCGCGCTGGGTGTTGGTCCAGATAGCTCCGAGCGGCAAGGGCTGCTTCTACCAAGGAGCCTTGGGCTAAGCAGTGGGCTTCGCTGAATGCCGAAAATGTATCCGCTCTCGTGTTCTCAATCACCATGTCGGTCTCCAAATTCCAATTCAAGTTCGGCTTTGCGCGCCGCCATTTTTTCCTGCTGCTCAGGGTCTGCCCACACCCGATAGTTGCCCTGCGCATAGGCTTGGCCATTGTCGTAGTAGGCC
>JADHNQ010000163.1 GCA_016779425.1 Pseudomonadales bacterium
GCGAGCCTTCGCTGATCGACGGGTTGCCTGGGTTGATTGTCTCTGTCGGTGCTAAGACTTGGAACGCGTAATCACGATCATCTTCCTTGGCAACGCGTGAGTGGGCAGACTAAAATGCGGAGCTGGTCACACTCGTTGGCGCCCGCGCCGCGAAGCTTGAAGAGCGCTGCGGCCACTGTCCGGGGAGAGCCGCGACAATTCATTACCATCGTTAGGAATACGCCATGAAGACAGATAGACCTGTCAATTTGAACCTGTTTGCGTTCAGCTTCCCGCTGGCGGCAATAGTTTCTATCACCCACCGCGTCACCGGAGTCATACTGTTCGTCGGCGTCGCCTTCGCCCTATATGCCCTAGACATGGCCCTAGCCTCGCCGGAAGGGTTCGCGGCTGCACAGCAAATGATTGCTCAACCATTGCCCAAACTGATCTTGTTGGGTCTTATCGCTGGCTTGGAGTTCCATATCTTCGCCGGACTGAAACATATCCTGATGGACTTCCATCTGGGTGATTCCGTCGCGGCTGCGAGGAAAGGCTCAGCAGCAGTCATCATTTTGACCATCCTTTCTACCGGACTGATTGGAGCCATCTTATGGTAAAGCAGGTATCTCAAGTCATGGCCCTGTCCAACAGTGGCCTATCAGATTGGGTTGTGCAGCGAGCAACCGCGGTTATTCTAACGCTGTACTTTAGCTGGGTTATGGCGTTCTTTTTATTCACGTCAAACATCGACCACGCTGTTTTGACAGCTTTTTTTGGCTCCCCAGCAATGAAGATAGCGGGCACGCTCGCGGCGCTGTCCACGGTTGCCCACGCATGGATCGGGATGTGGACCATAGGCACGGACTACTTACGTCCAGCCCATGTCGGTGACCACGCGACATCGATTCGATTCGCCTATCAAGCCGCTTGCTTGTTGGCACTGTTTATCTACCTGATCTGGGCAATTCGCCTGGTATGGCAATTTTAAGAATTTATCTTTAGGAACGATCTCATGGCTCAAATACGCAAGATGGAATTCGACGGCGTTATCGTCGGCGGCGGCGGATCTGGCTTACGTGCGGCACTTCAGCTCGCTCAGTCGGGTCTCAAGACCGCGGTCATCAGCAAGGTATTCCCTACGCGCTCTCATACGGTTTCTGCCCAAGGTGGCATCACCTGCGCCATAGCCAGTGACGATCCAAATGACGATTGGCGTTGGCATATGTACGACACGGTCAAGGGATCAGACTATATCGGTGACCAAGACGCCATCGAATATATGTGCTCTGAAGGACCGCAAGCGGTGTTTGAGCTTGAGCATATGGGGCTGCCGTTTTCCCGAACCGACAGCGGTCGTATTTATCAACGCCCCTTTGGCGGGCAGTCAAAGGATTTTGGCAAGGGTGGTCAGGCGGCTAGAACATGCGCTGCTGCTGACCGCACTGGCCACGCGCTACTGCATACGCTCTATCAAGCCAATGTAAAGGCCGATACGACGTTCTTGAACGAGTGGTTCGCGGTAGACATGGTCAAGAATCAAGATGGTGTGGTCGTCGGCGTGATTGCCCTGTGCATGGAAACAGGCGAGGTCGTCCACATCAGTTCCAAGGCGACAGTCGTCGCAACCGGCGGCGCCGGTCGGATTTATGCCTCCACCACCAACGCGCTCATGTGCACGGGTGATGGTATCGGTATGGCTCTGCGTGCTGGCGTTCCCGTTCAAGACATAGAAATGTGGCAATTTCATCCCACCGGTATCGCCGGTGCAGGAACGTTGGTGACAGAAGGCTGTCGCGGAGAGGGTGGCTACCTGATCAATAAAGACGGTGAGCGCTTTATGGAGCGTTATGCACCATCAGCGAAAGACTTGGCCGGACGTGACGTCGTGGCCAGATCCATGGTGATCGAGATCATCGAAGGACGCGGCTGTGGCCCAGAGGGCGATCATGTGAAGCTCAAGCTCGATCACTTGGGTGAAGAGGTATTGAACAGCCGCCTACCCGGCATTTTGGAGCTTTCTCGCACCTTCGCCCACGTCGATCCGGTGAAAGAGCCCATTCCCGTCGTGCCTACTTGTCACTATATGATGGGCGGTATACCTACCCAGGTAAGCGGTCAGGCCCTTACGCAAAACGCCTCGGGCGAGGACGTAGCGGTTGAAGGGCTGTACGCAGCTGGTGAAGCGGCCTGTGTTTCTGTCCACGGAGCGAACCGCCTGGGTGGAAACTCACTGCTCGATTTAGTGGTCTTTGGTCGTGCTGCTGGCCTGCATATTGAGCAGGTGATGCGCCAGGGCGTTTCCTATCGAGAGGCAAGTGATTCGGACATCGAAGCCTCCATGGCGCGCCTGAATCGCTGGAACGAATCCAGTGGCGGCGAGTCGATTTACTATCTAAAGAAAGAGCTGCAAACCACCATGCAGAATAGCTTTGGTGTATTCCGTACCGAAAAGAATATGCAAGAGGGCATGCAGAAACTGGCTGATTTGCGTGAGCGAATTAACCAAGCGGATATGCCCGACAAATCTGCGGCCTTTAACACCGCTCGCTTAGAAGCATTGGAGCTGGATAATCTGCTGGAAGTCGCAGAGGCGACGGCAATCACCGCCGAGGGACGAAAGGAAAGCCGCGGAGCTCACGCGCGGGATGACTACCAAACCCGGGACGATGAGAATTGGCTGTGTCACTCGATGTACTTCCCTGAAGACAAGCGAGTCGGCAAGCGCGACGTGAACTTCGCGCCGCGTACGATGGAAGCCTTCGAGCCCAAGGAGCGGGTTTACTAGGCAGCTGGTTAAGCTAAAAGAATTACTATTTTAGGTACATTGCAATGCAAGTAAGTGTTTATCGCTACAACCCAGATCTTGATGAAGTACCCGTCATGCGAGACGTGCAGGTCGAATTGCCGGAAGGCAAAGACCTGATGGTGCTGGACGTCCTTCACCTTATGAAGGACGAGGATCCGACACTGAGCTTCCGCCGTAGCTGCCGCGAGGGGGTTTGCGGATCGGATGGCATCAATATGAACGGCAAAAATGGCCTTGCCTGTATCACACCGGTGTCCCAGGTGATCAAGCGCAATAAACTGGTCCTGCGCCCGCTGCCTGGGCTGCCCGTTGTGCGTGACCTTGTGGTTGACATGAGTCAGTTCTACAACCAATACGCCAAGGTACAGCCGTACCTAGTGAATAAGGAAGCACCCCCGGCCCAGGAACGACTGCAAAGCCCGGAAGAACGCGAGAAGCTGGACGGTCTGTATGAATGCATCCTCTGCGCATGCTGCTCGACATCTTGCCCATCGTTCTGGTGGAACCCAGACAAGTTCATAGGGCCAGCAGGTCTGCTGCAGGCTTATCGATTCTTAGCGGACTCGCGTGATACGGCAACCGAAGAGCGCTTAGCAAATTTGGACGATCCGTTCAGTGTTTTCCGCTGCCGAGGCATCATGAACTGCGTCAGCGTTTGCCCGAAAGGCCTCAATCCTACGAGGGCCATTGGCAAAATCCGAACCATGCTGATGCAGCAAGGCACCTAAAATGTCTTGGGGCCTGTAAAGAGGCTCTGTTTAAACGTTTGAGGCCGCTATGCGGCCTTTTTTGTGAAAATAGTGTCTAAAATTCGTGCAAATTCCTTGGCAAGCCAGTCTGGAAAGCCGAGAATCCACCTAACGGAACCTGTGCAGAATTCGTGGACATTTCAAGCGGTTATAGAATCCGCTGACGCCAGAAGATCCCAATAACTCGATTGCTGCTTACGGTTTTTTTTCACGAATCCTTGTTTGCGCCCGCATGGCGTGGTGAGCAGGTAAGAGAGGAAAACAGTGACCGAAGGATTTATGCAGCGCATGCTGCGTAGTTCACATTTGGGTGGACAAAACGCTGCCTACATAGAGGCACTCTATGAAGAATACCTAGCAGATCCAAGCAATGTTCCCGAGGTGTGGCGAAGCTACTTCGACACACTGCCAACCGTCGAAAGCGCCATCGGTCCCGATACTCCGCGCTCCCAGGTGGTTCAGCACTTCGAGCGCCTAGGCCGCAACCGGCTGAAGGCGCGACCCGAAAAAGTCGCCACAGAAATTTCCAGCGCCCACGAAACCCAGCAGATGCGCGTGCAAGACCTTGTATCGGCCTACCGCCACCGGGGACATAAGCGTGCAGATATTGATCCGCTAGGCATGATGGAACGCCCGCAGATGCCGGTCCTCGACCTGTCCTATCACAGCCTCTCGCCAGCAAATCTGGACGAAACCTATCAGACGGGTACGTTTCACTATGGCGACGGAGCAGCCAAGCTGAGGGATCTCATTGATGCATTGGAGAGTACTTACTGCGGGTCTATTGGCGCAGAGTATATGCACATTGTGGATGCACGTGAGCAGCTATGGGTGCAGCAGCGGCTCGAAAGCGCCCGTGGTAAGCCTCAGTTCGATGCAGACTTAAAGCAGCGGATACTGGAGCGTCTGATTGCTGCGGAGGGACTCGAAAAGTATCTACACCGGCGCTACCCGGGCACGAAACGGTTTGGTTTAGAGGGGGGTGAGAGCCTTATTCCCATGCTTCACGAGCTGCTGCAGCGCCTGGGCACTCACGGTATTCGTGAGTCGGTTATTGCGATGGCTCATCGAGGCAGACTCAACGTGCTGGTGAATGTCCTGGGCAAGAATCCCGGCGAATTATTTGACGAATTTGATGGTAGGGTGCAGAGCGAGAGTGGCTCCGGCGACGTGAAATATCACCAGGGTTTTTCCTCGAACATGATGACGCCCGGCGGAGAAATGCACCTGGCTTTGTCCTTTAATCCGTCTCATCTCGAAATTGTCGCTCCAGTGGCGGAAGGTTCCGTTCGGGCAAGACAGGATCGTCGCAAGGACTACGCTGGCGACCTGGTGGCACCTATTATCATTCATGGTGATGCCGCCTTTGCGGGGCAGGGTGTGGTGATGGAAACCTTTCAGATGTCACAGACCCGCGGTTTCAAGACCGGCGGCAGTGTGCACATCATCGTCAATAACCAAATTGGCTTTACTACCCACAAACAAATTGATGCGCGCTCAACCGAGTACTGCACGGAAGTTGCCAAAATGATCCAGGCGCCCATCTTCCATGTGAATGGGGATGATCCTGAGGCGGTAATTTTTGCGACCCAGCTTGCTGCGGACTATCGGATGGAGTTCCGTAAGGATGTTGTAATCGATCTCGTGTGTTATCGACGACGCGGGCACAACGAAGCCGAGGAACCGGCAAAGACCCAGCCCCTGATGTACCAGAAGATTCGTACCCAAAACAC
>JADHNQ010000164.1 GCA_016779425.1 Pseudomonadales bacterium
TTGAAACGATATTCGCCTTGCGAGTAGACCGCTTTTTGCTCGGTCTTGTTGGTGTTGTCATGGTGGTAGGCATAATCGTCGCCAAACGTATCACCCTGCCAAGTGCCCAAAACAAGACGGTTCATGGGCGCGCTTTGCAAATTCAGTGGCGTGGAAACTACGCCTGCAAACCCCAGCAAAGCGGCCAGGTTCGGATTGTAGTTTGCGGCGTTCTGGATGCGACCCTGGGACGCTCGATCATGCAAACCGTAGTCTTGATTTCGTGAGCTCTTGAAGTAGTACAGGCCAGTGGTTAGGAAGAAATCGTCGGTAACGTCCCACAAGAACTGCAGCTCATGGGAGTAGCTATAAATGTCTTCAAGTACATCGACGCCGTAGTCGAGGATCTCGCTTGCAGAGTCGTCGTAATCGAGATCGTAGGTGTAAGCGAAGTCGCTGTAGCCGTGGATGTACTTGACCGTCAGGTCCTCCCGCGCATCCCAAGTAATCGTCATGGAGGCACCGCGCTGGTCAAAACCTTCGTGGTTATAACCGCTCGTGAGGAGCTCATGTTTCACGTCATCCAAGCTGTTGGGGCTGTTCAGATAATCCAGCGAGGCATAGGCCGGGTTAGCTCGCTGAGGCGCGAGGTCAACTCCTGGTCGATTAGCCGCACCGTATGCTGTCGCCCCGGTATATGGGTTGGTGAACAACTGAGCACCGGGAGTGGTCGCATCAACTAGTCGAATGCCCTGGGCGTAAACATCAGTCATGCGAGTGCCGCGATAGGTGCCCCAACCTTCATTGATCAGCACACTGCCACCAATACTTCTGTTCGAGTTTCTTTGGTTTACACGCGCATCAACGCTCACCGTGTCAGACGGGGTCCAGGCAAGTGACAACGAAACGTTAGAATCGTTGACGCTGTCCACCCCTGATCCCGCCGTGACGCTATCAAGCAGTGGGTCTGTTTTACGGTCTGATGCGACCAGTCGCACGCCGAGGTCTTCGGTTATTGGTCCTGATGCGACCCCGTAAAACTCCTGGTTGCTGTTCGAACCAAACTGGGCTCGGATCAAACCGTAGGGTGTTTCGGTTGGCTTTTTAAGGATGTAATTGATGGCTCCACCAATGGAGTTACGACCGTAAAGCGTGCCCTGTGGACCACGCAAAACCTCGATGCGCTCAACATCAAAAAGGGCGTTCTCAGTCAGAGCGATGAGTGAATCCTCCGAATAAACGCCGTTGTAATAGGTGGCAACGCCGGGGTCACCGCCCAGGGCACGGAAGTTGCGACCTACGCCACGAATTCGAATATCGAAGTCGTCTCTGGTCGTCGCCGGTATGTAGTTAACAAACTCATTTGCTGACTGAATGCCCATATCTTCGAGCATTTCACTGCCAATGGCTGTGATAGAGATAGATGTATCGGATACCGTGGCTTCGACTCTCTCCGCGGTAACGATCACTTCTTCTATCTGTCTTCGTTCGCCTTCTGCGTTCGCTTGGAGTGCAAAGCCAGCAAGCAGCCAGGCAACGGGCAGGGACGCCCATCTTCGGTGGTTCATGATTCTCCCCTAGTACTTGATTTATCGTCGAGTCACCGAGAAGTGTACACTTTCGATTGACACAAAGAAGCCCCGTCAATGCCCCCGGCGAGGAGCTAGGAACGGTGCGATCGTCTGAAAACGGTGGGCTAATTGCGTAGTCGGTAGGTCAAAGAACGGCCATTTTCCAGGATCGAATCTAGGGTTAGCCAGTTGCCGAACTCGTCATACGCTAGGTGAACGTCGATTTTGTCACCCGTAAGTGCATAACGCTTAGTGGTGTCGATGTTTGTCGTGGCTATTGGTGCGACTTCGATGTCCACTAGGTCGCCGGTTTGCCCGTTGAGGATCTGCGATTGCGAAAGAAGTTTTGGGGTCCAATACGCAAAGGTCAGAACGCAGTCGGTGGCCACGGTGGTTGTCGGCTGGGTCGCCAGCACAAATCCGCTGGGTCCGGCACTGCCGTTAAGCGACTGCGAATTTCCATTGGTCTTGGTTTGACTAGAAATACTCTGCAGGCATAACTCCTTATCGTAATGCTCGGTCACCGCGTGCTCATAAGAAAAGACGGTCATACCCAGTACCTTGTAGCGAAACTCAACCCTCGCATCCATCGTATAGCCGTTCGGACCCTGTCTTAGATTGAACTCATGAAAGCCCACGTCTTTTTCGTCTATGCGGACGTCGAAAAGCCAGGTCTGGACGGGCGCTGACTCGGCTTTCGCAACATCGGGCAAACCCGTAAAGGTGAGGGTGCAAAGCAGCAACCACCAGCCAAGCTGATGTTTTGTCTCTCGACGTTGATGCAAGGTATGCGCCAATGCCGACCAAAGTTCCTTCGGATTTGGAAAAAAGGCGGGCACCCGCGACTGGTAGGCAGCGTAATCGGGCCGCTTTGCTGCAATGGCAGGTTCTGACCGAGAGACACCGGTGAATCGCAGCAGCAAAAAGGTGAGCAGGCCCATGGCCGGCAGTGCCACTATCAGAAAATGGTTATCAAGGGCTATCGCAGTGATCCCATGACCCAGCCAAAAAACCCACTCACCAAAGTAATTCGGGTGTCGGCTAAGAGACCAAAGACCTTGGTCGAGAACTCGAGAGTCAATGCTTACTGCGCTTGCCTTGTTCTTTAAGAAGGCGCTTAGCTGCAAATCAGCGGTGATTTCCCAGACCAAACCGGCGCTGGCCAGCAGCAGGCCCGAATAGGCCCAGGCATTCCATTGAGCCGTGGTCAGCGCTGGGATGAGCATCAACGAAATAAACCAAGCCATTAGCGCTTGAGGAGCGAATATTAGATATAGGCTTTTGCGGTCAAAGTCTGCGCCTATGCGTAAGCGAATGGCCTGATACCTTGCATCCTCTGGTGCTCCCGCCTGACGAATACTCAGGTGCGTGGCTAATCGAAAGCCCCAAAGCAGGACCAGTATGATGATAAGAAGTGCCGGCACATTAATCCGCTGCGGCAGCAGCAACAGCATGGTCGTCATGCTGACGATATGATGCAGTGGCCAGAATATATCGGCGATACTCGCACGCTGATAGCGGGTGGAGAGACGCCAGGCGATCACACTGCTGAACAACGTCAGCAGCGCACAGAGCACCGCGATCAAACTCACTTCGGGGTTGCCGCGGCCGTAAATCGTCGGTTGATGGCCTTGATGACGCTGCCAAGCCCCGGCACCTGCTGATAGAAGCCTAAGCCGGTGTCCCAAAAGTCCTGATGGAGAATCACCTCGCCAGCGGTATTGAAGCGCGCATGGGTGATGCCGATGGTTTTACTGGTGACGGGTTTTCGGACCGGCTGAAATTCTGCGGTCATCAGCCAGACGAGATAGACGTCGGAGTCTTGGACGAGCACATCGAGCATGTCCACCTCAACCTTGGCGCCTCCTTCGACCAGTCCACGAAAGTGGGCAACCACTGCGTCTTTGCTATTTGTCAGCATCAGTGCATCGCTGAAGTAGAGGTCCTGAGCGTACAGCTCGCGGGCGCGATCTGCTGTGTCGTCTGCGCCAAGATTAGAGAGGAAGCGGACAAAGCCATCAATGTCAGTTGTCTGAACCTGGGGCGTGCCTTGAAATTGCACCAGGGCCTGTTGGTAAGCATCTGGGTAGGAGGCACTCATATTCTGGTCGGGCACACTGCTCGCACAGCCAGCGGCGAATAAGCCAACAAAAAATATTAGGGGTTTTATTTTCATCGCAGGAGGCTATTGATATCGCTGTGAAAAATCGGTGAAGCACTATGTTGGCTGCTTCACGACAACTTCACGCGGGACAGTGAAAATACAGTCCTCAAAGTCCCAAAGCAGAGACTGATTCTCCACTGTGCGTATTAGGTGACAAGAAGACGGGTTGATTCAGGAACCTCAAACCCCGCTGCACCTGCGATCAAGGTCGAAGCCTGCTTGCTTTAGGACTGCTCAATTAGCAGGTAATCCACAGAGCAAAATCATGAACAATCCAAAGAGCCGAGCCCATGGTGTCTCCGACGCGCGCAGGGTCGCCGTTGTTGGCGGCGGTATTTCCGGCGTTGCGGCGGCGCACCGTTTGGCAGAGTCTATCGATGTGACTCTCTTCGAAGCCCAGCGTCGCTTGGGTGGACACACAGATTCTCACTCGGTTTGGGTCGAAGACAAGGTCTATACCATCGACACGGGCTTCGTCGCCTTTCACCCCTCTGGCCATGCCAGCTTTTGTCAATGGTTGGCGCAAATCGGTGTGCCAACCCAGCGGACGGATATGACTTTCAGCGTTCGCGCAGACGAAGAGGCGCTCGAATACAGCACCATCGGCTGGCGAACATTTTTCTCTTCAAGTGAACTACTTTTTTCTTTGAAGCATTGGCGTCTGTTGTGGGACTGGCAGCGTTTTCATATGGAAGCCCCCAAGGCGGCAGAGCATCAGGGTTTGCTCAATGCCGGTGAGTATTTTCGTCAAAATAACTACAGCGATCGCTTCGTGCAGCGGCATATGGCGCCGCTATGTGCCGCGCTATGGGCCCAGAGCCAAGCCAGTGCTCTGGATACGCCGCTGCAGCATCTTGCTTCAATCGTGCAGAACCAAAAGATATTCCAGCATCCGACACAGTCCCTGTGGCAGGTCGTGAGCGGCGGTGCTTCGCAGTATCTCGAAGTATTTGCGGAACAGTTCCCCGGGGACATTCGCTGTAATTCCAAGGTTCTGCGCGTGCTGCGTACGGACACCAGTGTTGTGCTAGAAACCGAACACGAGTCGATGGAGTTCGATGCGGTCGTCATGGCCTGTCACAGTGACCAGGCGCTGCAAGCCTTGGTGGAGCCGACTGCCGCAGAATCCAGTGTGCTCGGATCTATCAAGTACATGGATAACCAAGTGGTCTTGCACGGCGATGCAGCCTACATGCCGAGAGACCCACGCAACTGGTCTAGCTGGAATGCGCGGATCGACGCGCAGACAGGTCGTTCGGAGACGACCTACTGGATGAATCGTGTACAGGGCATTCGCGGGCCGCAGTTCTTTATTACGCTAAACCCGCAAAACACACCCAAGCGGATTTGGACCGAGCGTAAGTATAGGCATCCGGTGCTCGATGCAGACGCCTATCAAGCTCAGCAGCGTCGGGCGCAGGTCAATGGTTTGGACCGCACATTTTACTGCGGTGCCTACTGGGGGATGGGTGGCCATGAAGACGGTTTCCGCAGTGGTGTAGATGCTGCGGAGCA
>JADHNQ010000165.1 GCA_016779425.1 Pseudomonadales bacterium
TGATAGTGTTGGGTAAACTCCTCGGCGGTACGGGTCCATGAAAATTGTTCCACCATACGACACCGGCCTGCCTCGCTTAAGCGGGCGCGCTCGGCTGGGTTTTCAAATAAATCGCCAATAGCCTTGGCGAGTGCCTGCGGATTTTTCGTGGGCACAATAATACCTGCGTCTCCGACAACTTCTGGCAGCGCGCCCCCGTCGGTTGAGATCAGGGGTACGGCGCAGGCCATGGCCTCGCCTGCGGGAAAACCAAAACCCTCGTACTCCGAGGGCACGACGGCGACGCTCGCTCTGGCATAGAGTCGTTTGATCTCATCGAAGGACAAGCCATGATGAAACTCGATACGCTGTTCAAGCGCAAAGGCGTGAATAAGCTGCTCTGTCCTGCCGCCGGGTTTTGGGGCACCGATGAAGGTGAGCTTCAGCTTTGGGTAGCGGGCTGCAAGATCCGCCACCGCGGGGATCAGATGCTGGGTGCCCTTTAGGGGCTGATCTGCACTGGCAGTGGTGATCAGATGAAAAGGTTCTCTTTCGATACCGGGCATTGGTTGGAACATTTCGGTGTCGATGCCGTTCAGCACGACTTGGATGCGTGACTCAGGAATGCCAAAAGCCGAGGCAATGTCGCGCTTCGAATTTTCGCTCACCGTCGTGATATAGGGCAGCTGACGGGTCACGTGGGTTTGCATCCGCAAAAACCGGTGCCAGCGTTTGATTAACAGGCGCAGTCCCCAGTTTTCTGTATTTTGCAGAGCAATATCGCGATCGAAGGTGATGGGGTGATGAATCGTGCTGGTGACTGGGTAACCTCGGCGCATGAGGCCTAGCAGACCTGTGCATAAACTTTGATTGTCGTGAATGATGTCGTAGCGAGGACGCGTCTTTTTAAAGTGCCGGAGCAAACGATGACCAAAGGTGAACGGCTCCGGGAAACCACCGCTCCAATGGGACGCCCATTCAAAAACACTCAGAGGATCGCGCCAGCGTTGTTGGGTCAGGGGCCATGCAGGGTTTGAGTGGTCATATAGGTTTAAACCAGGAAGCTTGATCAAACCAACGCGAGAATCCAGTTCGGGATATGGCTCGCCAGAAATCACGTCAACACGATGGCCCATGTCTACTAGCGCCTTGGAAAGGTGCTTCAGATACACCCCTTGGCCACCGCTATAGGGATTGCTTCGGTAGCCAAGCAGAGCAATATTCAGCCGGGATAGACCGTTGGTTGAGTGTGAAGCGTCGCTAGCAACCATGATGCGTTGCGGTTCCAGCCGAGAAGATGGGGCATGGTAAAGGACACGGGTCATACTGAATAGCGATTGTGTCTCGCGTTAAACCTCTTTGTGGTAGCCGTGCAATTCGTATATGAATAGAATTAAGATTCCGGAAACTTTTTTTGAATTCTATTCATGTCGCAAATCGAGATACGCCACCTTCGCACCCTTGTCGCGCTCAGAGAAACCGGCAGTTTGGTCGAAGCTTCGGAGCGAGTGTTTCTCACCCAGTCGGCTCTTTCGCATCAAATAAAGGAATTGGAGGGTCGTTTGGGCTGCTCTTTATTCCTGCGAAAGACTCGACCGGTCCGGTTCACGAGCGCTGGCAATAGGCTGCTAGAGCTCGCTGACGAAGTGTTGCCGCGGCTGCATAAGGCTGAGCATGATTTGGATCGATTTGCCGGTGGCCAAACCGGTCGCATTATCATGGCCATCGAGTGCCACTCGTGTTTTGAATGGTTGTTGCCTGCGATTGATGCCTACCGCAACGAGTGGAGTGATGTGGAACTCGATATTTCCAGCGGTTTTCACTTCGCACCCTTCCCTGCATTGGCTAGGGGTGATCTTGATCTTGTGATCACCGCAGATCCACTGGACGAGCCCGGCATCACGTATTTCCCTATCTTCAGCTACGAGGCCCAACTGGCAGTAGCGAAAAATCACCCGCTGGTGGAAAAAACCTGGGTGGAACCTAAGGATCTTGCGGACGAAATCGTCATTACCTATCCGGTGGATCGCGAGCGCCTCGATTTATTCAGTGGTTTCTTGGAGCCTGCGGGAGTTGAACCCGCGCGGGTGCGACATGCGGAACTGACCACCATGATTGTGCAGTTGGTTGCCAGCGGGCGCGGCGTGACCTGTTTGCCGAACTGGGCACTGCACGAGTATTTGCAAAACGACTATGTGGTAGTTCGCTCTTTGGGTGAGGAGGGAATCTGGCCCACGCTATACGCGGCTGTGCGCAAAGACCAGGGCGACGCTCCCTTTATGGAGGCCTTTATCGAGGTCGCAAAGCAAGTTTGTTTCGACAATTTGCGCGGTATCGTGACGGCTGAACTAGGCTAGCTCGACTACGGCACCAGGGTTTCTTGCGTCCATTCACCCGCGTGCAGAGAGTAGCTGCATCGGTCATGGACTCCGTTGGCTTGGTTGAGATCAAGGCGCTCGATCTTCTGCGGCATGATGATTAGCCCCCGCGCACCCGGCGGCGCGACCAATGGCTCTGGCTTAGGCGCGCGCTCAAGCTGGGCCAGCAGATCATTACGATCTTTCACCGCGTTGCCCTGCGCGTTTTGCTCGTAGAGCCAGTCCAGGTTTTTCGGCGCTGCAGGTCTGAGCTGCCAACTATCGGCAATATGCTGTGCTGGCAGTTCTTGGCAGCGGACGTGCATCCGATACTGCACCTGGACCGAGGGCCACCAGGTTTGAATGGCGACCATATCCTGGCACTGCTGCCATTTCGGACTGCTGGCGTTGATGTAAATTGCCAGGCCTTCGGCAATGTCGCGCAGCACTAGCGTACGTGCTTGGGGTATGCTGTTTTCATCAACGGTTGCCAGTACGCATACTGCCGCCATGGGGTCTTCGGCTTCGCGAGCTCGTCGGCGATCTTCTTGAAAACGTAGCATCGGGTTGTCAGCGGAGCTATTGCTTGGCACTACAGACTACCGCGCTGGGCATGATCTGCCTTAATGATGCTGATCCATCTGCCGGTGCTAATAAAACCCTGGCCCCATTCAGCATAGGCGCTAAGATCCTCGGCAATCTCTACATCACTTTTGCCGGCGTCTAAGCCGCTTACTGTGATTTGGCGTGTCTCCTCGATTACGCGCAAGCATTCGGCTAGAGCAGCGATATCGGCAATTGGCCCATGGCCGGGAATGATGGTGATATCTGAAGGCATGTCGCTAATGACGGTGCGCAAGTTTTGGATGTAGCCGTCTACGGTGCCTCCACCGCCAAGGTCAATGTAGGGGAACGCTCCGTTGAACAGCTGGTCGCCCATGTGCAGTACATTGGCTCCCTTGAACCAAACCATGGTGTCTCCATCGGTATGGCCTTGGGGCAAATGGATAAGCGCTAACTCGTCGCCGTTAAAATGGATGGTTACAGCATCGGCGTAGTTCACGACAGGCAGGGCAGACCCAGGCAAGTTGCCCTGACCGACCAAACGGGCGCGTACGTTATCGTGGGCGATGATGTCGCCAGTGCGACCAAACTCTGAATTACCGCCGGTATGATCACCGTGATAGTGAGTATTAAGTACCAAGCGCGGGCGGTCTCCGCCAAGATTAGTCAGCGCTGTGGCTATTTTATCTGACAGAGGAGCGAATTGATTATCAATGATCAGTGTGCCGTCGGGGCCTACCGAAGCGCCAATGTTGCCCCCTGCACCTTTGAGCATGTAGACACCTTCAGCGATGGCTTGGGCAGAGATCTCGACGTTAGCGAAGCGATCAGCAGCGTGTGCGCTGGTAACCAGCATCAAACAAAGCACTGACGTAGCCCTGCTTAAATTTGTGAAAAAATGCGTGCTCTTATGAGTCATTTGGTCTCCCGTCCTTGTCTTTGGTTGTATGAAAGTTACAAATCAAATTGACGCGCCGTTTTACTGTGATCGTTCCATTCAGGCGGTGCGTTGGCCTGATGTTTTTTCATACGCGCATACAGTAATCCATGGCCGCTACCGATAAGCGAATCAAACAACATGTTGTTGGTGTCAGACCCACGCACGTGGGTAACCATGCGTTCGAAAACGAATATAAATTGATTGGTATGTCGAGCACGTATTTCAGTTTTGTAGAACAAGTCAAAACCGATATCTTGCCCGTTCACTTGGAGCGTCGCCGCCAGCAGTTTACGGCTGAAGACTTCAGGGTCGCCCTTGCTCTGCTCCGAAAATAGCCGATTGCTTTCGTCATCACTCAACGGAAAGTCGCCATCCGCGCCGTGGCTTGAGATGTAAAGCATGCCGGCAATACCGCCAAGCTGGCTGCGTACCGCTTCGACCAGGCGCAGTGTCGCCTCTTGGCGCGCATAGGTTTCAGCGGCGGCGAGTTTCTCAGATTGAATGGCAGCTTGCTCAGCCGTTCGCGCAATTTCAGCGGCTTGGGCGCGCATCGCCTCTGTGTTTTGGATGAGCTCTCGTTGTTGTAAAAAGTATCCAATCACCAACCAAAGAAAGGCCAAGGGTGCGAAAGCGCCCTCCAAGAAGCTGCCAACCTCCTCAACAGGCAAATTGACGAACCCCGTCCAACCAACATTGCTGCTGATATAGGTTGCGCCCGTCAGAAGCCAAAGACTAGTGAGTGATAGGCCAAGAATAATGCGCCAATCCATTTTCAAGAGATACTAGTCGTTTGACTGTTCACCTTGGCGACGCATCTCGGCTACATCCTTTTGTACTTCGCTCAAACGAAACAAGACGTCTGGCATTTGGTCGCTGATACGCCATAGGAAAAAAGCGATAACGCACAAAACCAAAAATGAGAAAACACCCATGACAATTCCTCAGTAAGAGTTAGTGAAAACCTCGCAAGAGTAGCTAAGCCTCGGAGCAAAGGCACCCTCTAAACCATGATGCCGTAAAATCCTTGTCGCAAAGTTCGGTTAGTTAGCGTTTATTCGAGTTCTCTTCGGGCTGAGATAGAACGTTAGCTCGCAGATATTGGGCACTAGGTCTTGCCAATCTCCAGTAAAGGTTACCTGCGCAACTCCAAGAGTCGGCATATCCTCAGGCAGCGCCCCATGCTCATAGGTATGCAATAGTAAATGCACCAAATCGCTGATCCCCGGGTTATGCGCAACCAATCCGACGCAATCTTCGCTGCTGGGCGT
>JADHNQ010000166.1 GCA_016779425.1 Pseudomonadales bacterium
ACGATGCGCAGCGGCCTGCGACTTTGCTGCGCGGCGATGCGACATACTCGATAACGAGCACCTCTTATCCCGAGATGGTCAAAACCCTCGACACCTTGATGGCAAGTAAATACGGGCTTGGTGACACCATTGTTGGCGCGCTGGGTGGTGGAGCATCGGTAACTGGCATCGCGGTTAAAGTTCAGCTGATCGAGTGATCTTCGTACCGTAGTTAAACCAACTTAAAAACGAAGTGTTCGATCCACTCACAACGCATAGTCCGCAGGTGGTGCGTAATCCCGCGGCAGCCGATTCGCTTCATTACGATCTGCAATCAACAAGCCCTGCTTTGCGAGAGCCTTGAAAAGCACTGGCTCTGCAGAGGTTGGCCAGCCCTCTGCCGCCAAATCCCAACATTCATCGCAGACCACAATACGATAGGCCGCCACAACTTGATGCGCGTTTTTGCGTTCGCATAGGGCGCAAGCTGTAACCACGACTAGCCCAGATATTTGTCGGTAACCGCGCCTTCGCTGGCAGAGCTGACCAAGGTCGCATACTTCGCTAGTGTGCCGCGCTTGGCATAGGCATCCGGCGCCTGCCACTTAGCTTTCCTCGACGCCAGCTCTTCATCACTCACATGCAGATTAATCTCCGCGTTTTCGGCGTCTACTGTAATGGTGTCGCCGTCCTCTACTAAGGCGATGGGGCCGCCTAAGTGTGCTTCTGGGGTGACATGACCAATGACGAAACCGTGGGAGCCGCCGGAGAATCTTCCATCGGTAAGCAGGGCAACGTCTTGGGAGAGGCCGCGGCCGTTTATCGCGCTGGTTGGGCTGAGCATTTCACGCATGCCTGGACCACCTTTTGGGCCTTCATAGCGCACTATCACGACATCGCCCTTCACCACCCTGCCATCCATGATGGCTGCCATGGCAGCTTCTTCGCCATGAAAGCATCGCGCCTTTCCAGTAAAGATCAGGCCTTCGTGGCCGGTGATTTTGGCCACCGCGCCTTCTGGGGCCAGATTGCCGCGCAGGATGACCAAGTGGCTGTCTTTTTTGATTGGGTTCGATAACGGTCGGATGATTTTTTGATCTTCGGGGTAATCGGCTACATCGGCCAGATTTTCCGCCATGGTTTTTCCGGTGACGGTCATGCAGTCGCCGTGCAGTAGCCCTTCGTTGAGCAGCGTCTTCATCAGCGGCAGGATGCCGCCAATCTCGATCAGCTCGCTCATGGCGTAGACACCTGCAGGACGCATATCGGCAAGCACGGGCACGCGTTGACCGATTCGGCTGAAGTCGTCGAGGCTCAGCGGGATATTGGCCGCATGGGCAATGGCCAGCAGATGCAAAACCGCGTTGGTGGAACCTTCCAGTGCGATAGTGAGCGTAATCGCGTTTTCAAATGCCTCCCGACTCAAGATATCGCTGGGCTTGAGTCCGAGCTTGATCAGGTTTCGTACCGCTGCCCCAGCGTTATAGCTGTCCTGCTTCTTGTCTTGGCTGACCGCGTTTTGTGCCGAACTGCCGGGCAGCGATAATCCCAGTGCTTCCATGGAAGAAGCCATGGTGTTTGCCGTATACATGCCGCCGCATGAACCCGGGCCGGGTATGGCGGTGGCTTCAACATCCTTAAGCTCGATGTCCGAGACATTACCCGCTGCATGCCCGCCAACGGCCTCAAACACAGAAACAATGTCGCGCCGTTCTTTGCCGGGCAGGATGGTGCCGCCGTAGACGAAGACGCTTGGGCGATCCATGCGCGCCATGGCTATACCGCAGGCGGGCATATTCTTGTCACAGCCGCCAATGGCCACAAAGCCATCAAAACCCTGGGCACCCACTACGGTTTCAATGGAGTCTGCGATCACTTCACGAGACACGAGAGAGTAACGCATACCTGGCGTACCCATGGATATGCCATCAGATACGGTAATGGTGTTGAACAGCACCGATTTGGCGCCAGCTTCGTCGGCACCCATGGCAGCGGCTTCCGCCAGCTCATTAATATGCATATTGCAGGGGGTCACCATGCTCCAAGTGGAAGCGATGCCGATTTGCGGTTTGCTGAAATCCTCCGGCTTGAAACCCGTGGGGTACAGCATGGCCCGGCTTGGGGCTTGTTCGACTCCATCGACAACAATGGAGCTGTAGGGGCGTTCGTTAGCCATTTGGTTTCCTCAAAAAGGCGCGGGGTTCAGGGTCGAAGGTGGTTAGACCAGCGACTTCAGCAGCACTTTAGAGCCGCGCTGCCAGTTGTAAAGTGATTGTTTGGTGTCTGGCAGATCTTCCACGGTTGCGTCAGCAAAACCGTGCTCAACAAACCATTCTTGGGTTTGGGTGGTCAGTACGAAGAGGCTGTCGCAGCCCAATCGCAGAGCCTTAGCTTGGGCAGCGTCGAGCAGGTTGGCGCCAATGGCTACTCCCGCGCCGCCGCGACGATACAAGTCACTGACCGCCACGCAAGCCAGCTCAGCGTGCTGATCATGGGGGTAGACGGCGCAACAGCCGACCACAACCCCATCGACTTCGGCAACCATAAAGTATTCGATTTCCTGCTCGAGCCGATCCCGGGAACGCCTGACCAGGACGCCACTTTCTTCCAGTGGTCGAATGATCTCCACAATGTCGCCGACGTCGGCAAGTACCGCCGCTCGTACCGGGTGACGCTGTTCTTCTACCAGCTGAGTCCCGACACCTTCTGCGGTGAACAGTTCCTGCAGCAGGCCACCGTCGTGCACATAGGAGATCTGATGGGCCTTCGTCACCCCGGCCCGAACAGCCCGGGCCATGGCCAGATAGCGTTGGGCTGAGCCCAGCGATAGTTCGGCCAAAAAATCGTCCAGGATGCTTGGTGTAATCGTGCTTTGGCGCTGGCCCCTCGAGGTTTTCAGGTGCTCTATTTCGTCAAAGAAAATTAGCTTATCGGCCTGCAGGGCGATGCTGATATCTGCGGCAAGCTCCTCGGACGCCAGATTGAAGGCCTGTCCGGAATTTGAAAACCCAAGGGGTGATTGCAGTACTAAGTTAGCCGCGCTGAGCAGATTGCGAATGCGAGCGCTGTCTAAACTGCGCAGCTGTCCCGTCAGCAGGTGGTCGATACCATCGAGTACACCAAGCGGTTTGGCAGTGACAAAGTTGCCCGACACCACGCTGATGTCGACGTTGTGCAGCGGTGTGTTGGGTAAGCCAGTAGAGAACAGGCCCTCAAGATGACTGCGCAGAAAACCGTAAACACCGGTGACCGTATCCATGTCACCCGGCTCGGTAATACGTCGATGATTGTGGGTTTTAGAATTCGGCAGGGCTTTATCGAGCTGTGGACGGCCGCCGTGCACGAGCACGAGTTGTACCCCCAGCACATGCAGCAGCGCTAGGTCGTGAATAATGTTGGTGATATTGGCATGGGCCAACGCTTCTCCACCTAAGTACACCACAAAGGTTTTACCCCGATGGGCACTGATATAGGGCGTAGAGCCACGAAACCACTGAGAATAATCGTTGGTGTTCATTGTCAGACCAGACAGAATTTTTGGATGACGCGACGCAGGGTGTCCGTGGCTGGTGCCAGCTGGGCTTTGTCCAGATATTCGTTGGGCTGGTGTGCCTGGTCAATACTCCCCGGCCCCCATACGACGGTTTCCATTCCCAGTGTTTGCATGAAGTGTGCTTCAGTGCCGAAGGCGACGGTCCCGGGCTGGTTCCCGCTCAAACCACTTAAAGCACTCAGCAGCTCGCCATTGGGGTCGGACTGAAACGGTGGAATGGGCGGATAGGCTTTTTGCAGCTCAAGGCTTACGCCGGTATTCGCCACCACGGCTGCGATACGCTGTTCGAGGGCTTCGTGAATTGCTTCGCTGTCCATACCCGGCAGTAAGCGCAGGTCTATCTGCAGCGCCGCATGGCCGCAAATACGGTTGGGGTTGTCCCCCGCACGCATACAGCCAAGGTTCATGGTGGGCACGTTTACCGCAAAGGCGTTGTTCTGGTTGGCGGTCGCTAGCTCTTCTCGCATGGCGATCAACTCGCCCATGACGCGGTGCATGGCATCCAAGGCATTGGCACCCAGACTTGGGTCGGAGGAATGACCCGACGCGCCTTCCAGCTGAATCGTCATCATGCTAATGCCCTTGTGGGCAAAGATCGGCTGCATGGCCGTCGGCTCACCAATAATGGCGTAATCTGCCTTGGGCTTGCCGCATTCCAGCAGGTAGCGGCTGCCGGCCATGGATGATTCCTCGTCCGATGTCGCCACAATGGTCAGCGGCGCACTGAGTTGTTGCTTGGCAAAGGTCGCGGCGGCTTCCAAGGCCACAGGGAAAAAGCCTTTCATGTCGCAGCTGCCCAGGCCGTAGTAGCGATCCTGGTGGTCTTTGACCGTAAACGGATCCGAGTGCCACAACGCTTCATCGAAGGGCACGGTATCCGTGTGGCCAGCAAGCACGAGACCCCCCATGCCGTCGTTTATGTCACCGCCCAGTGTGGCGATTAAATTCGCCTTGTCCGGCCGGTTTGGCAGCGGCATGACCTCTGTGCGAAATCCCAGATCGTTCAGCCAGTTCGCCAGATGCTCGATAACGCGCAGGTTGCTGCGATCGATATCGGGCGATGTCGAGCTGACAGAAGGCTCTGCCACCAACTGGGCAAGCATGTCGGAGAACGATGGAAGCACAGAAATGTCCTGTTAAATCAGCCGGCTATTGTATGCCTAACCCTTGCGGTAAAACGAGTCCTCGCCTTGTGGACGCGTTTTGAATCGGCGATGCATCCATAAATACTGCTCCGGTACCTGGCGCAGAGAGCTCTCCAGCATTTGGTTTAGCGCGGCCGCATCTGACTCCAAGTCGCCCTGGGCAAAATTCGTCAGCACCGGGCTGAATCGCAGTGTCCAGGTGCGACTGCGGATGTCGCGCAGCTGATGCAGCATCAATACTGGGGAATTGTTGCGCTCTGCCAGTCGTGAACTCACCGTGATGGTGGCGGTGGCAATGCCGAAGAAAGGTGCAAATACTGAGTGTTTGCGGCCATAGTCTTGATCTGCCGCGTACCACATGGCTCGTCCGGACTTCAGGCGCTTAATGATTTGGCGCA
>JADHNQ010000167.1 GCA_016779425.1 Pseudomonadales bacterium
GATAGATCTGTTATGGGTACGTAATCGGATAGGCTATTCGCTGGGCCTTGCAGGCTATCGCGCTGCATATATTCAGGCACAACGACTCTGATCGGTTCCAGCGCTACAGGTTGCTGGGGCGTCGAAGGCGAGAGTGCTTCCTTTTCACCCGCACAACCCACGAGGAGGCAAAGTACCGCAATATAATAAAGCTTATAACAATGAAACCCTAAGCCACTAATATTATTGAATAAAAGACTTCCGTCTGAGGTGTCTATGCAGCGGTCCGCCTCGAGTGTCCGGAATTTAAGCCTCATGGTTCAACTCGGTAGCAGAGTGCCTAGGGCCAGCAGGCACAAAATCACAGAAAAAAGTGCTGCCTTGATTGAGCTTGCTTTTGATGCGCAGTTCACTGTTGTGTCTCACTAAGATGTGTTTGACGATGGCTAGTCCTAATCCTGTGCCTCCCTTGGCTCGAGAGCGTGTGGCATCGATCCGAAAAAACCGTTCAGTGAGTCGAGGAATGTGCTCCTCGGCGATGCCATACCCGCTGTCTACTACCGTTAACCTTACGTATTCCCCTCTATTAGTCCAAGAAATCTCGATGGGTGCGTCGTGCGCACTGTAGCGAATGGCATTGCTGAGAAGATTAACGCAGACCGACAACAACTCTCGCTCACTCCCCAAGATTTCCCGACTGGAATCGCATCTGATCTGAATTTGACTACTCGATGTTGCGAGACTGGCTATTTCTTCTTTTGCCTGCTCAATGACCCTGGGCATTGAAATCCGTTGCGGCTCGAATAAATCTGGCGAGCGCTCTAACTGAGCGAGCAGCAATAAATCTTCAACCAGCGCCTGCATCCGCTGGATAGGCGCTCTAAGCTTGTCTACTAAACTAAGTCTGAGCTCATTTGTTGTCGTATCGTCGGTCAAGGCCTCCATATATCCGGCAGCAACGGTGAGTGGCGTACGCAGTTCGTGCGAAACGTTGGCAACAAAGTGCTGACGAATCGTCTGTTGACGATTGAGCGATGAAACGTCTCGCACTAACAACAAACGTCGATTCGAAGCAGCATTAATACATCTCACCTCCAGGTACTGTTCCGCTTTGAACGGTGAAGAAAACTCCAGGGCCTCCTCCGGGTGGGCATCACGCAAAAGCTGAGCCAGCTCAGGGCTTCGAACGATATTTGTGAATCCAAGCCCGACATCGCGACGTTTGAGGTTAAATAAACGCTTAGCAGCGCTGTTAAAAGACTCCAAAACACCATCATCGTCGATAACGATCACGGCATCAGGAATGAGTTCAATGACCAAAAGCGCTTCTCGAACCCGGTTCAAAATAGTTTTTGTTCTTTCTCGCTCCCGAAGCAATGCTTCATGCGGCTTTTGCACCAGGCTTAGCCAAGTCCCGCTTATGTTTCTGGGCGGCGTTATTGGCTTTTGTGCCCAAACTACGGTGCGCTTGAACTGCGTGTACTGCATGAACGACCAAGCGAGCGAGGCGATAAAAAAACACCAGCCAAGGGCGCCCGTTATCAACCCCCCAATCAGCGCGGCTGTTAGCAGGATTCCAAAACGTTTTAGCTCTATATAAGAGTCCATCCTAGGTGCTCATTGCGTTATAAAAGAACCTCACACCTGCGGCGGCGGTACCAAGGGAATGGCACAGCCGCGCACCCTGCATGCATACAACAGCAAATGTTGCGTTAGACCTCCATCGGCTTAAGCAATTTCGGCCAGCTGTCCATGCTCGCTTCGATCTGCTCACCAACAGCCTCAACGCTCCAAGGTCCTTCTGTGGCATCTCTTTCGGCCAGCACATCGTATTGCCAAGACAACAGGGTGGTTCGATTCCCGCTGACACAGAACTGTCTTCCCGTGACATTGGACGCGGCATCTGTGCATAGCCAGGCCACCGTTGGTGAGACTTTCTCAGGCGCCATTCGGACTGCGACTTCCTCACTATCGGGCATAAGGTCTTCTGTCATCCGGGACAGCGCAGCCGGCGCAAGCACATTAACGGTGATACCGTACTTCATGCCTTCCAGCGCTAAGACGCGCATAAACCCGGCGACCCCTGCTTTGGCCGCGCCATAGTTGGCCTGTCCAAAGTTGCCAATGAGTCCCGAGGTGGAACTGGTCATGATAATACGACCGCCTTCACCTTGGGCTAGCATTTGCTGCCAAGCATGCTTGGTCGCCAGGTAGGAGCCGCGAAGGTGCACGTCGATCACCGCATCCCATTCGGCATCGGTCATGTTCTTAAAGGATCGATCGCGCAAAATGCCCGCGTTGTTGATGAGAATATCCAGCCTGCCAAAGTTATCGACCGCGCACTGAACCATGGCCTTCGCCGCATCATCGTCAGTCACCGACCCGTAGGTGGCCGCCGCTTGTCCGCCGGCGGCTCGAATTTCATCGACCACCGAATCTGCCATGCTATTGCTGCTGCCAGTGCCGTCTCGCGCGCCGCCCAGATCGTTGACTACTACGCAGGCGCCATGCTCGGCCAATAGCAGAGCGTGGGCTCGACCCAGACCTCCACCGGCACCCGTAACAATTGCAACTTTTCCTTCCAATAACCCCATTTTGCCCTCCTGTGGCTCCATACTAGCAGGCAGTTCGCCTACAAAAGCCTGTCTTTATAACAGCTTTATGTCGTGCTGAGCAGGCTGCGCCGAGATCTACGAGGTGTTGCAGTTGCTCGCGATTTTTTAGCGCTCAATCAGCGCGCATCACAACTCGACCGACAGTTTCCTGCCTTGACGGTTTGAAGCAGCAGTGGGAGCATCCCTAGTCATTGGATCGTTGGAAGAAAAGGGGAGCATCAATGCGGGTTTTGTTACTTTTAGGTTCACTGATTTGCTTTGCGCTGCCGCTGCAGGCGCAGGACTATGTTGCCCCGCGTGGACCAGATGGCGTGCACCCCGATCTCAACGGAATTTGGCAAGCCTTAGGCGCGGCGCATTACGATATTGAAATGCATTCTGCCAGTCATTCTCTGCAGCTGCGTGAGGGCCCCCATGGACCGTTACCAGCGGTGAAAACCCTTTATCTGGGCGCTGTCGGTGCGGTGCCGCCGGGGCTTGGGATTGTTGTTGGCGGTAAAATCCCATACACCGAGGCGGGGCTGGCAAAGAAACTTGAGAACAAAGCCAATTGGATCGATCGGGACCCGGAAGTGAAGTGTTATTTACCCGGCATACCCAGGGCTACTTACATGCCACAACCCTTCCAGATCTTCCAAAGCGCAGACTCTGTGTTCATGGCGTATCAATATGCCGGGGCGGTCAGAGAGGTCTACATGGATGATCCCGGTGAAGCCCCAGTCGACAGCTGGATGGGCTGGTCAGCAGGCAAATGGGAGGGCGACACGCTTGTCGTTGAAGTGACGGGCCAGTACGACACGACGTGGTTTGACCGAGCCGGTAATCATCACAGTGATCAGATGAAAGTCACCGAACGCTTCACGCCCATGAGTCCCCATCACCTGATGTACGAAGCGACAATTGAAGATCCGGTGACGTTTACCGAGCCTTGGACCATACGGTTGCCGCTGTATCGTCGCATGGAGGAGGGCGCGCAGCTGATGGAGTTCAAGTGCGTCGAGTTCGTCGAGGAATTGATGTTCGGGCAGTGGCGGCGCAATCCGCTTCCGCGTCAGTAGCTCAACAAGGACCGCATTCATTGAGCACAACTATGTTAAGGGATCGCGTCGAGCATATCTGCTTTGTGGCATGTAGGGCGTTAAAACTCGGCATCATTATCGCTGCGCCACTCAGTTCGACCCTCGGGCACGGAGCCAGCGTGCCTGATTTGACTGGCACTTATGATCTGGCGACGCTTACTCCGCTACAGCGCCCAGCCGTCTTTGGCGAAAATAAATTCCTCAGCCCGCAGGAAGCAGAGGCGATTAGACAGGCTGACGCTGACAGAAAGGCAAAGGACAGCGAAGCGAGCGATCCAAACCGTGAAGCGCCTCCCGTCGGAGGTGATGGATCACCGGGCGCAGCCGGAAATGTTGGCGGGTATAATGCCTTCTGGATCGATAATGGCAACGCCACGTTTCAAGTAGACGGTAAGTTTCGCACGTCAATTATCACCCAACCTGAAAATGGACGCCTGCCGGAAATGACGCCGGTCGCAAAAAAGGCGCGAGCAGAGCGCTTCAAGAACTATCGACCCAATCAAGGTAAGGCGTGGTGGGTGGCTCAGGGTGGACAAGGACCCTACGACGACATGGAGCTCAGGCCGCTTGCCGAGCGGTGTCTGCTGGGATTTGGCTCCACGGCGGGGCCTCCCATGCTGCCAGTGCTATACAACAACTTAAAACGCATCATTCAAACCGAAACCCATGTCATGATACTGACAGAAATGGTGCATGATGCTCGGCTAATTCGACTTAATTCCGCACATAAACCGAATCATATTCGAAGCTGGCTTGGAGACTCTATCGGACATTGGGAAGGCGATACCCTTGTTGTAGAAACAACTAATTTCGTCGCCAAACCGGCTCTCGGCGGTGCCGATGAAAACCTTAGGGTAATCGAGCGTTTCAAAAAACAGCCGGATGGATCGTTGCTATACGGCTTCCGGGTCGAAGACCCTACGGTATGGACGTCGGCGTGGGAAGGTGACTTCCCATGGCCTCGATCCGACGATAAGGTTTATGAATATGCCTGCCACGAGGGTAACTACGCACTGGGAAATATCATGCGTGGCGCACGATTGCTCGAGGCCGAGATTCAGAACGAAAATATTGGCGGCTAGGAGTAGTGCGCCTTGCTAGGGTGGACCTTGCTAAGCGCAGGGCCTGCGAAGATAACTAAGACTTGCACAGGGAGAAGAGTATGAAGAATCTGGTGAATTGGATGCGGCACCATTGGCTTAAACTGGCTCTCGTAATCGCCGCTGGCTCTGCCGCGGGCACACAGGTTGTGGCCCATCACGCATTCGGCGCGGAATTCGATCCGAACCGCCCCTTGATTCTCCGAGGCCCGGTGGTCAAGGTCGAGTGGGTGAACCCCCACGCCTGGATTCACA
>JADHNQ010000168.1 GCA_016779425.1 Pseudomonadales bacterium
ACGCGCATATTTCCCGCTACCCAAACATGGGTCACTGCCTGACTGGCTCGGCCCTGGGTGAGCAGATTAACCAGATCGACAACTGCGGTGTCCGCATGAATTCTGGCGTCCAGGATGCGTAAGTCCGCAGCAATGATGTCGGCGAGCTTGCCAGCTACCAGCGAGCCGATGTTTTCATCCAACCCCATGACTTCGGCACCGCCCAAGGTTGCGGGAAAGATGCCGCTGCTGCCGTGTCTCTCAATGCTGCGAAATAGATCGGCGTAATAATTCAAACCATAGCCTCCGGTACCCAACGCCAGCGGCTGTCCGGGGCTAAGCCAATCCCATCGACGCATTTGATTTTCGAACGGGTGATGACAACGCACCAGTGCGACCCGATGGTGGCGCAGTAGCGCAATATCGTCATCGTCCAGCGCGTTCATATGTACGGCCTGAAGGCTCGGTCCGAGCAAACCCACCTGATCAAGCAGTTGAATGCCATTGCAGCCATGGCGTTTTTCTACTGCCAGTACATGAGCCGAACTCTGGTGGAGTAACACCTGGACCCCGAGATTCAGCTCAAGGGCGTATGTGGCGACTTTGACCAGAGTCGCATGATCGATTTTTGACAGGTCAGGCAGACCTATCGCGATACCAATTCGCGGGTGATGGGCATAGGTGTCGTGCATGGCGAGAGCCCGGTCTAGGGCCTGCTGGGCGCCGTGCGTCCACGCATTGTCGTCGTCGCTAACGGGTACGCTGATTTGAGCATGAATGCCACTGGCCTCTGCGGCCTTGGCTACCCATTCGCTATGCAGTGACATATCGGCACAGGTTGTCGTCCCGGCCATAAGCATTTCGGTAAAGGCTAGCTGGGCTGCCGCCATAAGCTCCTCGTCGGCGAGCACGGCCATTGATTTGTCGATAGCGCCCAGGGGACCGGAAAAAACATCGACCCCTCGGTTATTGCCGCGATCAATGATACCCAGCGCGTGGCTCTGCAAATTGATCAGGCCCGGCATGAGCAAGTGATTGGGCAGTTCCAGAGTCGCGCTGGCCTGATGCTCGGCAGCGATCTCAGCGTGGGGGCCAAGGGCGACAATGTGTCGATCTTTAATGCCCAGTGCCCAATTGGTCTCGGCACGCGGTTTTGGTTTTGCGCCCTCGTGGGAGTCGTCAAATTGCAGCACGCTGTGAGCTTTGATGAGCAAATCAATAGATGTCATGGAGCGAGTATAACGGGGTATTTTAGGGGGAAGAAAGCCTCATTTGAGAGCGTCATAAATCGCGCGTCGAGCATGCCAATGTGTTAACATTTCGGCTTATTTTTGCTGCTCGAAAACACGCACTTTATGTCTGAAATTACTCCCCCGGATCCGCAAGATATTCAACCCGTCAACATCGAAGACGAGCTTCGGCAGTCCTACCTAGACTATGCCATGAGCGTGATTGTGGGGCGGGCCTTGCCGGATGTTCGAGACGGATTAAAGCCCGTGCATAAGCGTGTGTTGTTCGCCATGAACGAGCTTAACAACACCTACAACCGACCCTATGTAAAGTCTGCCCGAGTGGTAGGCGACGTGATCGGTAAGTATCACCCTCATGGCGATAGCGCGGTCTATGACACAGTTGTGCGCATGGCCCAGGATTTTTCCATGCGCTACCTGCTGGTGGACGGACAGGGAAATTTCGGCTCTATTGATGCCGATCCGCCTGCGGCGATGCGTTATACCGAAGTGCGCATGGCAAAGATGGCCTCTGAGCTGCTCGCAGATCTCGATAAGGACACCGTCGAGTTTGTTAACAACTATGACGACTCGCTCACCATGCCCGAGGTGCTGCCTACCAGGGTGCCCAATCTGCTGGTCAACGGCAGCTCAGGGATCGCGGTGGGGATGGCTACCAATATTCCACCGCACAACCTAACCGAGGTCATTAACGCCTGCTTGGCGGTCCTGGAAGATCAAGATATCGGTATTGATGACCTGATGGAGCATATTCAGGGGCCAGACTTTCCTACCGGCGGCATCATCAACGGTCGAGCAGGCATCGTTCAGGCCTACCGTACCGGACGGGGCCGGATCTATGTGCGCGGTCGTGCCGAGGTCGAAACCGACGCCAAGGGTCGGGAAAAGATCGTAATTACCGAAATTCCTTTCCAGCTCAATAAGGCGAGGCTGATCGAAAAGATAGCCGAGCTGGTCAAAGAAAAGCGGATAGAAGGCATCAGCGAGCTGCGCGACGAATCCGACAAGGATGGTCTGCGGGTGGTAATCGAGGTCCGGCGCGGTGATTCCGGTGAGGTGATACTCAATAACCTGTATACCCAAACACAGCTGCAAAGCGTTTTCGGCATAAATTGCGTCGCCCTCGTGCAGGGCCAGCCCAAGCTGCTTAATTTGAAAGAAATGCTGCGGGCATTCTTGCAGCACCGTCAGGAGGTGGTCACCCGCCGTACTTTGTATTTGTTGCGTCGAGCACGCCAACGCGGCCACATATTAGAAGGCCAGGCCGTCGCTCTAGCGAACATCGATGCGGTTATTGAGCTGATTAAAAACTCGCCGTCGGCGGCAGAGGCGCGGGTAGCGCTGATAGAGCGTCGTTGGGAAGCCAGTGCACTGTTTGAACTGTTGGAGCGGGTGGGCAGTGATGCCTGCCGCCCTGAGGGTCTGTCTGAAGATTTTGGCTTCGTAGAAGGCCTTTATCGCCTAACCGAGGAGCAAGCCCAGGCCATTCTGGAAATTCGTCTGCATCGCTTGACCGCCATGGAGCAGGACAAGCTGATGGAGGACTATCAGGGCGTGCTGGATGAGATTGCCGACCTGCTGGATATTTTGGGCTCACACGAACGCCTAACTTCCGTTGTGCGTGGGGAGCTTGAAGAGATACGAAGCACCTATGGCGACGAGCGACGCACCGATATTGTCAGTAGCCAGCTTGATCTGTCCGACGCGGATCTGATCAATGAAGAAGACCTGGTGGTGACGATTTCCCATCAGGGCTACGCCAAGACGCAGCCGCTGGACACCTACCAGGCCCAGCGCCGTGGTGGCCGCGGCAAGGCAGCAACCTCGGTAAAGGACGAGGATTTCGTCGAACATCTATTGGTCGCGCACTCCCACGACACGCTCCTGTGTTTTTCCAATGTGGGCAAGGTTTACTGGCTTCGTGTCTTTGCGATACCCCAAGGCAGTCGGGGCGCCAAGGGCCGCCCCATGGTAAACCTGCTGCCATTGGACTCCGATGAGCGAATTACAGCGATTTTGGCGATCAAAGAATATACCTCGGATCACTTCGTGTTCATGGCTACGGCCAACGGCACGGTCAAAAAGACGCCCTTGGAGCAATTCTCCCGTCCTCGCAACAGCGGTTTGATCGCCCTGGATCTGGAAGACGACAACACCCTAGTGGGGGCTGCGATTACCAACGGCAGCTGCGATATTTTGCTTTGTGCCAGCTCCGGTAAGGCCACCCGTTTCAAAGAATCTGATGTGCGTGCCATGGGGCGGAGCGCGAAGGGTGTTCGGGGTATCAAGCTTGGTTCAGGCCACTCGCTCATCTCCCTAATCATTCCCGCACAAGACGGTTACTTGCTCACCGCCAGCCAAAACGGGTTCGGCAAGCGCACGGCGATTGATGATTTTCCCCTGCGCGGTCGCGGTGCCCAGGGTGTTATCGCGATGCAAACCAGCGATCGCAATGGTGCGCTAGTGGGTGCCGTGCAAATCTTCGACGGTGACGAACTTATGCTGATATCCAATATGGGAACCTTGGTGCGCACGAAGGGTGACGAGGTTTCGCTGCTGGGTCGCAACACTCAGGGAGTGCGGTTGATAAAGCTGCGCGAGGAAGAGAAGCTCAATAGCGTTAGTCGCATTGAAGAGCAGGAAGACGATGGCGCGGCAGATACGATAGACGCGTAAGAACAATATTTAAGCCAGTGACTGGAGCATTATCAACCATGGCGAGAACTCATAATTTTTCTGCTGGTCCCGCAGCATTACCCTCTGAAGTGTTAGCCCAGGCCGCGGAAGAAATGCTCGATTTTCAGGGCAGCGGCATGTCGGTGATGGAGATGAGTCACCGCAGCAAAATTTTTGTCGATATTGCCGCCACGGCGGAACAAGATCTGCGCGACCTGTTTGCTGTATCCGACGATTATCATGTGCTGTTTTTACAGGGCGGTGCTACGGGTCAGTTCGCCAGCGTTCCGATGAATTTGACGAGCCCCGATGACACCATCGACTTTGTTGACACGGGCTCTTGGTCGAAAAAGGCCATTAAGGAGGCCGGGAAGTACTGCAACGTCAACGTAGCGGCATCGAGCAGCGATACGAATTACGATCACATACCCAGCCCGTCCAGTTGGCAGCTCAGCGATAATGCCAAACTGCTGCATGTTTGCTCTAACGAGACCATTGGTGGTGTGCAGTTCAAAGAGTTTCCCCAGCACAAAACCCTTGTGGCGGATATGTCCTCGGACATCTTGTCACGGCCTGTGAACATTGACGACTTCGGCTTGATCTATGCCGGTGCGCAAAAAAATATCGGGCCTGCAGGTTTGACCGTGATCATTGTCCGGAAAGACCTGTGCGGTAGTGCTCGCAGCATTACGCCAACGTTTTTGGATTATGCAGTTCAGGCAGAAGCAGACTCTATGTCGAATACCCCCCCAACCTACGCCTGGTATCTGGCTGGCTTGGTGTTTAAGTGGGTTAAGGCCAATGGCGGCCTCGCGGGTATGGCCGCCCAGAATAAGGCCAAGGCGGATTTGCTTTATAACGCCATTGACGCCAGCAACTTTTACAGCGCACCAGTCGCGACGGCAGATCGAAGCGTCATGAACGTACCCTTCACGCTAGCCGACGCTGCCTTAGATGCGGACTTTTTGGCTCAAGCCGAAGCTCGTGGCATGTTCAATCTAAAGGGCCATCGTAGTGTGGGCGGCATGCGTGCGAGCATCTACAACGCCGTGTCGATGGAGTCGGTGCAGACCTTGGTAACCTTCATGAGCGAATTCGAAAATGAGCGCGGATGAT
>JADHNQ010000007.1 GCA_016779425.1 Pseudomonadales bacterium
TGAACGAAACCATTGCCGACGAAGTGGCGGCAGTCTCCGATCGGGTAGTGGCTTGGCGGCGGGACATTCATGCCAACCCCGAGCTGTCCAATCGCGAGTTTCGTACCTCTGAGCTTGTCGCTGAGCATCTGCGAGGTCTTGGGATCGAGGTGCAAACGGGGGTTGCTCATACCGGTGTGGTTGGGTTGCTAAAAGGCGGTAAGCCCGGTCCCGTGATCGCTCTGCGCGCGGATATGGATGCCCTGCCAGTCACAGAAAAAACTGGTCTTCCCTATGCGTCCAAGGTGCGCGGGGAATACCAAGGTCGTGAGGTTGGCGTCATGCATGCCTGTGGTCATGACAATCATGTGGCTATTTTAATGGGTGCGGCAGAGGTGCTGGCAGCCGTTCGCGACGAGCTACCTGGCACGGTTAAGTTTCTATTCCAGCCTGCCGAAGAGGGCCCACCCAAGGGCGAGAATGGCGGTGCGAAAATGATGATCGAAGAGGGGGCGCTGCAAAATCCGCAAGTGGATGCCGTGGTAGGCCTGCATATTTCGCAAAGCGACGTGGTTGGTCGGGCCAGCTTCCGATCATTGGGCATGATGGCGAGCGCTCAGCGATTTGATGTAGAGATTACCGGCAGCCAAACCCATGGCGCGCGGCCGTGGGCCGGGGTGGATCCCATCGTGACCGGTGCCCAAATTGTGAGTGGCCTGCAGACTATCGCCAGCCGCCAGGTCGACATCACCCAGCACCCGGTAGTTGTCACCGTAGGTCAATTCGAAGCTGGCGTGCGGAACAATATCGTGCCTGAAACCGCTCGCTTGAGCGGCACCATTCGCACCTTTGACCCGAACGTGAGAGCGCAGGTACATGAAAAAATTGAGCGGATCGTCACCCAAGTCGCACAGTCTCAGGGGGCTACTGCAACGATCGAGATTGATCCTGGCGTGCCAGTCACCTATAACCACGCCGAGCTAACGAGTCAGCTGCAGCCGACGCTGGAAGCCATATACGGCAGTGAAAACGTGTCCCAGCCTCCGCCAATTACTGGTGCTGAAGACTTCTCCTTTTTTCAGGAACAAGTACCCGGCTTCTTCTTCTTTATCGGCGGTCGGCCGAGTGATGTGCCAGCGAAAATGGCCATTCCCAACCACTCACCGTTCTTTTACGTTGACGAAGGCGCGCTACCGCTCGGAGTGCATGCTATGTCGAGGATGGCGGCGGACTATCTCAGAGCTGGCGCCCAATAGGCGCCAGTTAAGTCCTAGCGCTGGGCTCAACTAGAGCCCCCAGCATTCGCCATCGTTGGCGAACAAAATCGTGCGGTCGTAGTTCTCTTCGATGGCGTTGCGGCTGAGGCTTTCGCGTCCGCGAAACAATCCGCAGGAAAAACTCAAGAGTTTAGATTTGCAACCCACGGATGAAGTCGCAGCGAGGTAGATACCGGCAACATCCTATGTAGGCGATACGTTTTTGAACGAACAAAGAGCGCGTCGATTCGCTCTAACCGCCAGTCGCCTTTGACCTTTCCCCAACCTTAGTACCACGGCCTGGATGAGATGGTTGTGTTGTTAAGCTGCACGTTTTGCATTTTCCACTGGCGGCAGATAACCCAGGGGGCTGTGCGGCCTGACTTGGTTGCAGTGCTTTTGCAATAGCTCGATTTCCCAATGCGCTTCTTCGAGTGACCGGAACCAATGCTGATTCAGGCATTCGTTCCGGTTGTTCGGCGGCGGGCTGTGACATGCTATGTCATGGGCGGAGGAATCGCCGTGCCGCCTAAGTGCTAACCAGCCTTACGATATCGACGCGATTCTTCGTGAGGTCAGCCACTGTGTAGCCATCGAGTGTCTCAAGGAAGGCGCCGGTTGCCTCACTCAACGCTCCTTTGAGAAGGCATTCCGGCAACAAAGGGCAATTCCCTGCGGCGCAATCGATAACATCTAGTGTCGCTTCCATGTTGCGAACTACGTCACCCACCACAATGTCTTCCGGTACCCTTGCCAATGCGATACCCCCGCCGCGGCCTTGCGTAGATTCTAGGTAACCCAAACTCGACAGGCGATGCACCACTTTCACCAGATGATTACGAGAGACGTTATAGCGAGCGGCAATGTCTTTGACCGTGCCAAGTTCGTCAGGGAACGCTGCAAGGTGCATCAAGACGCGTAGTGAAATGTCCGTGTGCTTCGTTAACTGCAATTCTTCATTCCTAAACTGTCCAATTCGGTACTTACATGCGTTCGGCGAGCCAACTGACCACCACCAGGTGCCCTAGCGAAGGTGCGTCTAGGCCGCACTGTTCAACGTCCTCTCTCAGCGCCGCCTAGTCAATCTCAACATCACAGGGCTCTTTGTGTGACCCGTGAGCCAATAGGATGGTTCCATCGCCCCAACTTCGACATGAAACTTTTGGTTTGGGGTGTGGCTATCGATTGAGAAAGTCTGATCGGTGCACTCCTCGGTCGAAGCCAGTCGGTCATCAGCACGTGGAGGTAAATCAAAGTCCTCTCCTGCCAATGAAACATCGACTGGATCACGTAGCCAAGCGGGATTTTATTTTCTCTTGCATAAAAGACAGACTCGACGAGCCAATTTCGACCTTGGATACGGGCCGACCTGCGCTGCTCGGCGCCATATCGATGCGCTGCACCCCTAGGCGGATGCCCAGCGCGGAGTGAGCTTTCGCGATCTAACAATCAATCAGCGCCATTGCTCAACTCAAGAACCTGCGGTCCTCTCGAGCGCGCCAAGCCTCTTAAACGCTGGGTGCTCGATCACGCGCGCTTCAGGCAGCATTTGGTGCTTCGTTGGGGTTTTTCGGGCTGGAGTGGCCTGTTTCGGCCGGGGCATACTCACCGAAGAAGACGGGAACCAGCCAAGTGAGAGTTAGCGCCATTCCGATGATGATCATGCCCCACCCCAACCAAATCTGATCCTCCAGTAGGTAGCTGTTACAAAATCGATCCGGCGAAATCAAATAGAGCCATCCCAATCGAAACAGCATCGACAAAAACTCGATTTTGACCGCCCCGCGTGCGACGGGGTATAAACGCTCCCAACTAAGTGCCAACGGAATCCCGCCCAGTAACACCAAGGAACTGTGCTTTATCCACTCGACCGAGGTGTTGGTAAGCGACGCATCTATCCAACGGGGAATCATCCAGAAGGCAATGGTAAATATAGTGATCAGAATTCCCGGTATACCCATTGCATTCCATCGATTGAGAAATCTAACAAGATGCGGCGCCAAACTCCGCCCGAAGCCAATCCCAACGGCCACGAGGAGAGGAATCTGTAAAAGTACATGCCCTCGCATGGTGCTCGTTAACTGCGAAGCGACGGGTGTCAGTGTGATCAGAATAAGTAGACCGCTAGAAACAGCGGCTAGGCGCTGATTTTTACTCACGTTGCTAATCTGGCTCGAATGGCTTCGAACAAATCGGTTCGTGCTTCGATATCGAAGATCTCAATCACTCGCCCATTTTCGATAAGGTAATAGGCCGCATTGTGGACAAAACCCATCGATTGCTCTGGAATGACGATCACGCCCAAATCCGTAAGCGACGCTGCTAACTCATCATTGTCTTGAAACCGTGCTGCACGCCAATGAGGCTCGACAGCGCCAAAACGTCGTAAGTAGTCAGAAAGAGTCGATTGATCATCGTTCGCAGGATCGAACGTCACGCTCAGTAGCTCCACACGCTCCAGCAACCCCGCAGTAGCGAGTTCACTTTGCAATTGTCGAAACTGTGCTCCCATGGCTAGGCAAACTGTCGGGCATTGCGTGTAGATCAGATCGACAACGGTGAGGTCGCGCTCCGATTGAGCCAGAGTTAGACTCTCACCGCGCGAATCAAGTAATTGGTACGCTGGCAACGGTCGTGGCCTTTCAACCACGGCCTGTCGTCTAGCAGCCTCAGCGGTCCATGTCGACCAGCCATTCGTACCAACAGTGAGTGCACTGAGGCCGATTGCCAGAATAACAATCGTTGCGATGGTTGACGATCCGTTCATCAGGTAGTCCGCGCGTGTTTCAAACTCGTCAGGAAACGTAAGGCGAAAACCAGAGCTGCTAATGCAACCACGGCAGCAATAGCTGATGAAGACTGACTGAAGCTGACCCACTCCGGCAAGTGCACGGCCCAACGTCGCGGAATGGAATTCATGCCGCTGGTCAGAAAACCGAATGAAAAGGCAACGCCGGCGACCAAATAGAGCCAAAATGCGACCTTATCGATACCGGTGCGCTTGCTCTGGTTGCTCAGGTAGTACATGAAACCAAAAAGCATCGCTACCAAGCCCACAATTAGGTACATATGGAAGTGACCAGGGACCCACATCGTATTATGCATTACCTGGTTCACCGCGATGGTACCGTCGATGACTGCGGGCACCACGCCCACGCACCAACCGAATATAGATAGGAACAAGAGTCGGGCCGCCATATCCCACTCAATCCCCGAACGATGCACGATCGTCAGCGCACCCCAGCCGGTCACAACCAGAATCGGGAAGCCGCCTAGGTAAGAAAAGATTTGGCCCATGACCAAAGCCCATGTTGGCATCGCGAAATCCAACAATAAGTGATGGGGATACACAGCCATAACCATGACGGTTGATGCCGTCCAGGCCGCCAAGAATACCTTGTTCACTTTCCAGGGGCGCTTAGTGTACTCCGGCAAAATCTCGTACACCGCAACCACGGCCTGATAGATCGTGGCGTTGATGAACACGTGACCAAAGAAGTAGGTCAGGTTTTTGGTCAGCAGCGGATCCAGCGCGAACTCCGGCATGAATAAGTTGACAAGGATCAACACCAGCACGACCGCACCTGCCAGAATGCCAGCGATATTCACAATCAACACCATCGTAGCGGCAATCACAGCCGCTGGCGGAGATTCGTCGGTGCTGCCACCAAACAATTGCGGCCATCCCAAGCTATTACCGAGCGAGCCATACTTGGCGATGATGGCTCGAGCAAAATCGAGATAGAGTAGCAAAAACCCCACGCCGATCAGCAACAAACCGATCAAGAACGATGCCGCACCTGGTACACCCCATGCTCCTAGTCCTTTCGCCGGCAACGGGAACAAGAAGGTCCATCCGCCAGCGTACCCACCAAGAAAGATCCCTCCCAAAATGAGAACGACGCCAGTCAGAAAGAACGTAAGATTTGCCCACAAGATGCCGGTGCTGAGGTCAACATAGCGCCTCAGGAAATACCAGATGACACCGGATCCTGCTAGCCCAGAGATGCCCACCATACCGGCACCATGTGCCGTCATAACTTCATAAAAGAGGTTAGGCGGTAGATCCAGCCATGTGGCTTGCGTCAAGCGCATCACCAAGCCAAGGCTCATCATGAGCACGTAAACGAGGGCACTGATGCCCATATAGGTCAAAATGCCAGCACGGGCGGAGCCGGTCAGCGGTGAAGGTGTGCTCGTTGTCATGTTGCTCTCCTTATTCGCTAACAGTGACTGCGGTAACCATGGCGTGATGGGCGAGCCCGCAATACTCCATACACATCAATTTGTATTCGCCGGGCTCACCAAACGTGACCTCCAGCGCATTGCTGTAACCCGGCATGGCCTGAGTCTGGTTTAGCATGCGCAAGTTCGGCCCATAGATGCCGAGCCCATGGGTCACGTCACTAGCGGTTACGCTAAATACAACAACGTCACCCTTCTCGAACTCGGTTTGGCTGATGTTCCAGAACCATTGTCGACCATCCACATCCACCAATTTGGCGTTGCCCGGCACATCGCCGCGCGTCGCCGCGTAGGGCAGATCGAGTGTGGTAACGACCAAGATGAGGATCCCAGCTATGCTCAGCACCCAAAAGAACTTCGCGCGCATTGAGTAGGACTTTTCCAGGAGGGGCGGGTACGCCACAGCTTTTTTACTAGCGTTGAGCGCAACGAAAATAAACGTTGCCGCAACCACCAACATCAAAATTGCGGAAACCAAAAATACGGCACCTTGAATCATCTTTTCCTCTCTTTTGTTCAGCTCAGATCGAGCGTGTTTTGAATATATATATTTAATACATATTTACAATACCACTAACGGGAGTCATTGAATCAAGTACTCGACAGGCGCATATTTTTTAATATGTATACTGTTTACATATTTAAAAGGGGAGGTTATAGTCCAGCTTAAACTGGCGCACCGATAGATTGGATAAGCAGACCATGTACCACGACACGATCGAACATTTCGCCGAGTTGGCGAAAAATAAGGTTACGACCTTGTCGAACAATCCGTTGGCGTTTTTCATCGGTGCGCTCATGGCCGGCGCCTACGTCGGCATTGGGATCATCCTCATTTTCTCAGTCGGCGGCGGTCTCGAACCGGCTTGGCAAAAGCTTGTAATGGGTGCGTCCTTTGGCATTGCCTTAACCCTCGTCGTGTTTGCGGGGTCCGAGCTTTTTACTGGGCATACGATGTATATGGTGTTCGGTAAGCTCAAAGGCCTCACCGGCTGGGGCGATCTAGCCAAGGTTTGGGCTATGGCTTGGATCTTTAACTTGCTGGGCTCAGTCGGCCTCGCCTTGCTGTTTGCGCTCGGCGGCGGGGGCTCACTGCTCCACGACGGCTCTGCTCTACTCTTCGAGATCGCTGACTACAAGATGAATTCCTCGATTCTGGCGCTAATTGCCAGAGCAACTCTGTGTAACTGGCTGGTCTGTTTAGCGCTATGGATGGCTGCGCGATCCGATAGCGACACCGCCAAGGCCATCGTCATTTTCTGGTGTCTGTTCGCATTCATCGCCAGTGGCTTCGAGCACAGCGTCGCCAACATGACCCTGCTCAGCATAGCGCTGCTCGGCAATCACCCCGAAACAGTCACTGTCGCGGGCATGGCATACAACCTGCTTTGGGTCACGGTGGGCAACATTATCGGCGGCAGTTTATTTATGGGCCTGGGTTACTGGTTCGCCGCCCACCGACTCGTTGGATAAACGAATGCAGGCGTGGTTACTACCTCGCCCAGAAAACACTAACCCAGTCGACTAAAGTGAGAACTCTGACCATGAAACACCTAACCATACTTTTTGCCCTAATCGGCCTTGCCACGGCAGCTCATGCCGCAGATATCGAAGCCGGTAAAGCAAAGGCAGCCACCTGTGCGGCCTGCCACGGCCCAGCTGGCATCAGCAGCAACCCCGAATGGCCCAATCTCGCCGGCCAACAAGAAGCGTATTTGCAAAAGCAAGTTACGGCGTTTCGTGATGGCGATCGGGTCGATCCGCTTATGGCGCCAATGGTCAAGCCACTCACCGATGAGGATATCAAGAACATAGCGGCTTACTACACCAACCTAAAGCCCTGGGACGTGCCGCGTCATGACTCAAAGTAGCCGCAATCTCTTTCTCATCTGGTCGGGGCTCATCGTCGGCGTCAGCCTGTTGGCGACCCCAGCGAAGTTCCTCGCGCCGGATTTGGGATTGACACAGGCTCTTCAAGTGGGCCGCGTGACCTTTCAAGTCATGGCGTGTGCTGAGCTTATCCTTTTAGCAATCAGCATAATAATCGTGGTGTTGAACTTGGGTAGCCACTGGCGTGATGTCAAATGGTCTCTCGTCATCGCGGCTCTCCTCGCTGTCCAATATCTCGGTGTCCTACCGCTTCTTAGCAGCTACACCGACCAGATTTTCAATGGCCGGCCAAGTGGTGCGCCATCGCACCTCCATAGCCTTTATGTACTGATCGAACTTATCAAGCTTGGCTTATTGCTCGCGTTAGGTCTCCGGCCGAGCGCCAAGAATTCTAGTTATGCACTCTCGCAGGAAGAACGACTATGAGTACGCCACCCCTTGCAAAAACTGCGATTTTTTTCATTGCCATTTTTGGCTTCATCGTGGCCTTATTCAGCCTTGCCGTACGGCACCACGACGGCGGCGACAACCGAGTGCAATTTCGTTTGAAGGACCACAACGGTGAGACTCTGTCTCAGGATGACCTCGGCGGCCGCCATCTACTCGTGTTCTTTGGCTTCACTAGCTGCCACGACGTTTGCCCAACACAGATGGCCAAACTGACGCAAGCCATGGCCGAACTCGACAACTCCGGTCACGGGAATCAGGTTCGACCGGTGTTCATTTCCGTCGACCCCGAACGCGATACTCCGGAGAAGGTCGCCCAGTTTCTCACTTACTTCGACAATCGCTTTGTGGGACTTACGGGATCTCGCATGGCACTCAAGAGTGCCGCGAATTCGTTCAAGACGTTGTTCGCCGATTTTGCTGAGCAGCGCTCTGAGAACTATCAAATCACTCACTCCTCGGTGGTCTTCATTTTGGATCCATTTAGCCGAATCGTCGATTACATGCCTAGCACTGCTAGCGCTGTCGCGGTTGCTGAGAAAGTTAGAGAGGTGCTCTAGCCATGACATCTAAAATCACCACGCTAGGACAACCAATGAACGAACTACCGAGCACAGTCTCCCCTTTTCGAACCGTGGGACCCTTTACCCAACACACCCTTCCTGCGGGACTGTTAAAGAGGCACCGCACTAAAGCCGGTGTTTGGGGACTCTTACAGGTTACTTCCGGACGCGTTCATTACATCGTTGCTGAAACCGACCACGAGTCGACGCTCGTGCTCGATGAAAGTACGCCGGGCGTTATCATCCCCGAAAAAACTCATCATCTCACCGTGGTGGGCCCGGTCACGTGCCAGATTACGTTTTATAAGGAGTGCACGTCATGATCGACTCAGCTATGCACGACCAATACGGTCAGCGAGACGCGACCTTTCAGGCAGCCGGCGGCGAAGCTGGAGTTTGTCAACTTGTCAACGACTTCTACGACATCATGTCGAGCAATCCTAACTACCGGCGCATCTACGATTGGCACCCGGATGGTAATAGTGCTCGAGACAAGCTGGCTCGATTCCTATGCGGTTGGATGGGCGGTCCACGGCGGTACCAGGAAACCTACGGCCCCATCAATATCCCTAACGCGCACCGCCACCTTTGGGTGACAAATCTCGAAAAAGACATGTGGCTAAATTGCATGCGAGAAGCCTTGGCGCGCCAAAACTATCCAAAGGTTCTGGAGGTCTATTTAGTAGACCAACTAAGTGCCCCCGCTGAAATGATCCGCAGAACGTGTGAGACGCGCAATGCCCGGCACTTGCCAGGGCACCTTAGCAGGACACTTGATAAATCAAAAAAGGGGCACTAGACATAGGGTCATATCTCGAATTGTTGTCACCGGCGTCTCTCAATGGATGGCTTTGACGGTTCAGTAAATGAGTATCGAAAGAACTCCTCTGGAATCTCGGCAATCGAAAATCTGACTCCCCCCATTACCCTCTGAAGGCGTCGATTGAACCCTTATGCCGAGCTCAACTAGAGCCCCCAGCATTCGCCATCGTTGGCAAACAAAATCGTGCCATTGTAGTTCTCTTCGATAGCGTTGCGGCTCAGGCTTTCGCGTCCGCGGGTACGCACATTTCTGTGTCCTAGGATCATCATTCGCGCGTCGGCCTGGTCTGCAACTCGACCCAGCTGTGAGGGTCGGGCGTACAGGTCTCGCAAAACACCGCGAGAATTTTCTGGTATCGCGTGGCTAACGACTAAGGCGTCGGCATCCTTGGCAAAGGTCGCGACGAGATTCTTCGAATTGTTAAAACTGCCGGTGATGACAATGCTTTGGCCGGCGATCTCAATGCGCCAAGCTAGGGCGGGGATGTCGCCATGATGTACGGGGATTGCGCTCATCTTCACATGGTCGGTCTGATAGCGCGCCCAGCGCTTCGAGCCGCTGGCGGGTACATCAATACTGCGCACGCGATAGCCCAGGCTTGATCGAGGTTTGAAAGCGTCCGCCAAGTGGGGATAGGCCCCCTGCGGCCCAAAGAGTCGCTCGATGAGTTCGCGGGTCGAGGGATTGATGCCGCCATCACCCGTGGGGCCCATGATGGTGAGGCGTTGTTCCCGGGTGTCACTTTGTGCAGCACCGATGTATGCCGGCAGGTCGGCGCTATGGTCAGGTCGTAGCTGAGTGAAGGCGATGGCTTCAATGGTGTCGAAACTGGCCCCGGATTTTTCGAAGCCAATCTGCGAGCCTGCGCCCATGTCGACCAGCACCCGTGCGACGTCGTCCTGCCAGATCAAATAGCTGGGAGAGGCCTGGCCGTCGTTCAGTTCACCGCTGCCGGCTCCGAGAATTTCGATCCAAACACCTTGGTCTCCGCAGTGGTTGCTGGTGGCGAGGGCGTTTCCCGTCAGGGTGAGGCTCAAACAAATAATGAGGAAGGTGCGATAGAGGTTCATATCGATAACTCTCAAAAGTCGGTTATGAGGAAGAGGTGTTGGTCGACACCCTTTGGTGGTTCACAAGGATTCAACTTCCGCCACAAGATGCGCAAATGCCGCCTCGTCGGGCATGCGCCAATCCCCTCTTGGAGAAAGACTAACGCTTCCCACCTTAGGCCCCGGCGGCAGTGTCGTGCGCTTAAACTGCTGGGTCATGAACCGCCTGAAGAACTGTGCGAGCCAGTGTTGGATTACCTCGCCCGCGTATTGGTCTTGGAAGCTAAGGCAGGCCAAGGCGAAAATTTTGGTCGGCGACGCACCAAATCGAAGCCAATGGTACAAAAAGAAATCGTGCAGCTCGTACGGTCCCACAAGGTCTTCGGTGCGTTGGCTGATCTCGCCGTTTTTTGGCGGAATTAATTCAGGACTAATGGGCGTGTCCAATACCGCCTGTAGCACAACGGCAAGGTCTGTCTGGGCTCTGTGTTGCGCGTACCAACGCACCAAGTAGGCCATCAGCGTCTTTGGCACACTGGCGTTGACGTTGTAGTTGGCCATTTGATCTGCGTTAAAAGTCGCCCAGCCAAGAGCCAATTCACTGAGATCGCCGGTGCCCACGACGATGCCGCCCACCTGATTGGCATGGTTAAACAAGATTTGCGTGCGCTCACGGGCTTGGGCGTTTTCAAAGACAACATCGTGCTCGCCAGCATGAGAAAGATCCGTCAGATGTTGCGCCACTGCGGCCTCAATCGAAATCTCCCGCAGTGATACCCCACTGGTCTGGGCTAACCGATGCGCATTGGTCAGCGTGCCGGAGGTTGTGCCAGGCCCGGGCAGGGTGAGCGCATGCAGATTCTCAGCAGGCAGGTCGAGTTTGCCCAGAGCATCCTTGGCAACAAGGAAGGCAAGCGTCGAGTCCAGTCCTCCGGACAGGCCAATGACCAGGCGCTCGGTCTTCGCCGCCAACATCCGTCTCGCCAGCCCTGTGGCCTGTATTTGCAGTATTTCCTGTGCCCGTGCGGAAAATTCGTTTTCATCCTCGGGCACAAAGGGTTGATTGGAGTATTGCCGGTGCAGGGTGGTCAATGCTGGCAAGTCGGCGTCGTTTTGCACAATGCGATAGGCCCGGGGGCGGGGCATCTGTGCAAAGGTCGTGTTTTGTCCGCGGTCATGCTGCAGCCGCTGCAGATCTACATCGCCGATGACCGCCTGGGGCGACCACTCAAAACGTTTATTTTGAGCCAGCAGTTGTCCCGATTCAGCGATCAAACAGTGTCCGCCAAAGACCACATCCTTTGTGGACTCCATCACCCCGGCACCGGCGTACACATAGGCACAAAAACTCTTCGCACTAGTCATACGCACCAAATCTTCGCGGTAGTCGGCCTTGCTGATGAGTTCATTGCTGGCGGAGAGATTGCAGACGATGTTTGCACCCGCCAAGGCAGCATGTGTGCCTGGATTGACGGGGGCCCACAAGTCTTCGCAGATTTCGGCGCCTACCAAGGCGTTGCCCAGTCGAAACAGCTGATCAACGCGTACGTGAAAGGTGCCGAGGGCATCGTGTACCTCGGTTTCGTTAACGCTGGCGCCTGACGCGAACCAACGCTGTTCATAATATTCGCTGTAATTTGGTAAAAAAGTCTTGGGTATCATCCCAAGGACGCGGTGGTCGCCAATGGCTACCGCGCAGTTGATTAAACGACCGTCGCCTAAGCGCCAAGGTGCGCCGACGATGAGCAGTGGAATGTCACAGGCACACAGCTGCTGGAGCGCGCTCTGGGTATCGGCCAGTAGGGCCTCAGAAAAAAACAGGTCTTCGGCGGAATAACCAGTCAGACAAAGCTCAGGAAAAACGGCGAGGGCAACACCCTCTGCCGCCAAATCATTGGCTTGTTCCAGTATGGATTTGGCATTGGCGATAGCATCACCGATCACCAGCGAGGGCGTTGCGGCAGCCACACGCAGGTAACCTAACGAGGTGTAGTTTGCTGGCTCTCGTTGCATTGGCGGACTCGCGTTCATGGAGCGAGTCTAGCCTAAAAGCTCAAACGGCATGACCTCCTTCTTTGCCAGCTATGTCTAATATCCCCATGCACACCGGCATCGAAGAAAGTCCAAAACCTCTGTTATATTCGGAGCGTCGATAATCCTTGGAGGGGGAATATGAATTTTGAGTTTTCTGAAGAGCAGGAGCTGCTGCGCGAGCAAGCCCGCGGTTTTTTGACAGAGCACTGTCCGCCCACGGCAGTGCGCGCGGTGCTAGAGGGCGAGGCAGACTACGACGATGCGCTTTGGCAAAAAATCGTCGAGATGGGATGGACCGCCACGGTCATTCCCGAGGAATTTGGCGGGCTCGGCCTGTCCTACCTCGAGTTGGTTGTGATCGCTGAAGAGTTAGGCCGATCAGTCGCCCCAGTACCTTTCAGCTCATCGGTCTATCTAGCCACTGAAGCGCTCATGGCCTGCGGTTCGCAAGCGCAAAAAGAGAAATGGCTACCCTTGCTCGCCGCAGGTGAGGCCATCGGAACCTTCGCTCTTGCTGAAGGTAATGGCCGACCCAGCGTGAAAAGTCTGACGACGCGAATGGGCGAGGCAGGGCTTAGTGGCCGCAAACTGCCCGTCGCGGACGGTCGTGGGGCAGATTTCGCCATCGTAGTAGGCGCATCTGACGCTGGCGATGGTGCCAGCTGGTATCTGGTAGAGCTTGATCAAGACGCCGTGAGCCGTGAGGCGGTGCGCACCCTGGATTTTTCTCGTGGCCACGCGGTGATGGAATTCAACAATGCCCGGGCTGAATTGCTGGGTGGTGAGGGCGCCGGCTGGGGGGCAACTGAGCGCCTGCTGGATCGCGCTGCCGTGCTTTTTGCTTGGGAGCAAGTTGGCTTGGCAGACGCCGCGATGATTCAAGCCAGGGACTACGCCATGGGCCGTTACGCCTTTGGTCGTGCCATCGCTTCCTATCAGGCCATCAAGCACAAACTCGCCAACATGTACGTGAAAAATACACTGGCCCGCAGCAACTGTTACTACGGCGCATGGGCGTTGAACACTGACAGTGCCGAGCTACCGCTTGCGGCAGCCACCGCACGAGTCGGCGCAATCAAGGCAGCAGTTTTCGCAGCCGAGGAAAACGTACAAACCCATGGCGGTATGGGATTCACCTGGGAATTCGACTGCCAGTTCTATTACCGGCGCGCCAAGTTGCTGGGAGTGAATGTCGGCAGCGAGGGTTATTGGCAGGACCGTTTGATTACTGCCTACGAGCAAAACAACGCAGCCTAGCCGGGTAGCGCAGTACAGAATTTTTGAGGAACAAATATGGATTTTAACGACACACAAGAAGAGGCGGCGTTCCGCGCTGAAGCGGCATCCTGGCTCAAGGCCAACGTACCCACAGCAGACGAGCTAGAAGGGCTTGATGATATCGCCGCGGCGAAGCTTTGGCAGAAGCGAAAGTACGATGCGGGCTGGGCCTGCATCCGCTGGGAGAAAAAATACGGCGGCCGCGAGGCTACGGCTATCGAACAGGTGATCTGGAACCAAGAAGAAGCGAAGTTCAACACACCCGGCGGCGTCTTTGTTATTGGTCAGGGCATGGCGGCTCCGACGCTGATGACCTGGGGGAAGCCAGAGCACCACGAGCGTTTTTTGCCCAAGTTGGCGAGCGGTGAAGAGATTTGGTGCCAGCTATTTTCAGAGCCAGCGGGTGGCTCTGATTTGGCAGCCCTGCGAACCAAGGCCGAGCGCGATGGCGATGACTGGGTAATCAACGGACAGAAGATCTGGACGTCTGGTGCGCATTACTCCGACTACGGGATATTGGTCGTACGAACAGATCCAAATGTCGCCAAGCACAAGGGCCTGAGCTATTTCTTTCTCGATATGAAGTCGCCGGGTGTAGAAATTAAGCCCATTAAGCAGCTGACCGGTGGCGCTAACTTTAACGAGGTTTATTTTACTGACGTGCGCATTCCTGACAGCCAGCGGCTGGGTGAGGTTGGGCAAGGCTGGCAGGTGGCATTAACCACGCTCATGAATGAGCGCGCGGCGATCGGCGGCGGTGGCGCAGGCGTCAATGTAGACGTTGCTTACCGTATTGCCAGCGAGGTGATGATTGATGATAAGCCTGCGATTGAGGACAGTGCGGTTCGCGCGAAGCTGGCTGACTGGTATGTGCAGGAGTCTGGTTTGCGCTTCACCGGCTACCGATCCATGACTGCAATGTCGCGGGGTGAGATTCCAGGTCCCGAAAACTCTATCGGCAAATTGGTAGGTGCACCCAAGACACAAGAGATGGCGTCCTTTTGCATGGACTTGCTCGAGATGAGCGGCGCGATTTGGGACGAGAATCTGTCGAAGGAAGCGGGCCTGCTGCAGCTAACCTATATGGGTGCCCCGGGCGGACGTATCGCCGGTGGAACCGATGAAATTATGGCGAACATTATTGCCGAGCGAGTCTTGGGTATGCCCCAAGAGCCGCGCATGGATAAGGGTATGTCCTTCAACGAGGTGCCCACTGGCAGCAACTAGCTTGACTTAACTTCCTGGGGAGAGGGAGTAAAGCGCGTTTGTGCAAGCAAACGCGCTTTTTTTTGGTCTCCGCCGAATTGGCTCAGTCCAGCCAACGAATCGAGTCGCCGATGGCAATGACGCCCGGCTGCTCGATGCTTAGATAAACGCCAAGATTGCCGCTGTTCTCCTTCACCAAATGACGCATGATCCTTGGGTCCTTGGGTAGGTCGCTAAAGCCGTGGGTTGTCATGACGCAGCGCGGGCATTCGACCTCTACTTTGATAATTGCCGTACCAATTTCGCCTCGTCGCCCAACCCAACTATTTTCGGGGAAGCCAGATTCCTCTGTTTCCACCAAAATGTTGGGCCGAAAACGGCGAACGTCAAATTGAGATCCGCTGCCTTGCTCAAGCATGATTTGCTCGAAGTGCTGCAAGCTTGCCTGACTCATCAGCAGTATGGGGAAAGCATCAAAGTAAGTGCCCGGAGACGATTCGTAGATGAAGAGCTCTTCGGGAAAAACACTGAGGTCTGGTAGCGGCTCGTCAGCGGTTCTAGCGAAGACTTCGCGAAAATAGGCCTCGGGATCCACTCCGTCATCCATCGCTGGGCGCAGATAGTGCTCGAGTTGATCTGCGGGTAGCAAGGGCCATAGGCTGACCGGCGCGTCTACCTCTGCGCTCAGGGTCTCGTTAACTTGCGGATCCGATGACAAAATGCTGCGGCCGTCATTAAGGGTAATTTGCACTTCTGGAGAAACGACCTGGTCCGTGGGTTCGTTTATAAAGCGGGCACTCATATCCAGAAGTTGTGGGAAACGCTTGCCGCCCTTTATACCGCCGCGCTCCTCGTCTTTGAGCGTCCATGCGCGGTCTCCGGGAATGCCCTTAGCGGTGAGAGTACTTTTTTCTAGCGGGTGGCCACCCATGCTTTTGATGGGGTAGCGAAACAGATGCGTAATGGTGGCGGGCATGAGACCTCTCAATCGGCTGTCAGATCAGCAGACTAACAAGTCCTCTGTAATCTGCTAGCACTTCGGTCGCTCCAGCATCGGTAAGAGCCTGGGTGTCATTGCTGCCAGTAAGCACGCCGACGCAGCGCATGCCAAGGGCCTGGCCCGCCTGCATGTCCAGCGCGCCGTCGCCGACCATGACCGACAAGGCAGCCTCCGCACCGAGTGCATCAAGGTTGTCTTGCAGGTGCCTCGGGTCGGGTTTGAGGTGTACTACGTCGTCCCGGGCATGCAGACAATCAACGTACTCGTCCATATCCGGGAACATGGTGAGCACGGCTGCGCGGCAGTTACGGGTCACGATGCCGAGGCGATAGCCCTTGTCTCGAAGCTGATTCAGTACCGGTCGGACCGCTGTAAATGGAGCAGTGTTGCTGGCGGCCTGCATTTCAATATCGTTGATCCGCTGGTGGCTCGCTGCAGCGTAGGCCTCAGCAGAATTTGCTAGCGCAGTATCTTGGTTGCTAAGCCAAGCTTGAGACGCTTCGATGATTTCAACAATATACAAGCCGTCGTAGACGCTATCGGGCACCCCGGCCGCCTTCGCCATGGCCGCTATTTGGCGTCGCATATCCGTGAGGTCAAGGTTGGGGACGAGAGTGCCGTCGAAATCGAAGAGCACGGCTGGGTTGGTCATTCCTCAGGCTCGCGTTGCCGATTTGCCCAGCGCTCCTCGTGAGTGTCTTTTATGCGCTGGCGAAAGCGCTGCAGCAGTACCCAAGCAATGTAGAAGCCGCAGATGATCAACAACGCTGGGTAGGCGATAGCGGGTACCCAGAAGGTGGCGCTCAGCTCCATATGCAAAAAGGCCAGGGTTGCAGCGGTAATCGCTACCGCCATCAGCGATAGCGTCATTAGGTAGGCACCAGCAGCCAGCAATAGGGGCAGCCAAAGTTGGTTAACGGCATCGTCAATGTTGAGGTCGATAACAAATAGCACCGCCAAAATGATGACGACACCGGCCAAGCGAAGCGACAAATTGTTGAGGGGCCCCTTATCCATCAGTCCACAATCCCCAGCTGACCGCCATCAATGCGGATATTTTGACCGTGAATAGCATCTGCCAGCGGGCTGCATAGAAAGGCGACCAACCCTGCGACTTCTTCCCGTCGGCTGATGCGTCGAATGGGAATGTCTTTGGCAACATGAGGTTCGACCTCTGCCCAGGTGTCGCCCCACCCTCGCTTGGCGGCCAGCTGCATATAGCTGTCTTCGACTTCTGGAGTATGGATCATGCCCGGCGACACGAGATTGACCCGAATGTTGCTTCCGGCAACCTCCTTGGCTAGGCCAATGGTCATGTTGGCCAGCGCCCCCTTGGCGGCATAATAGCCGGGCATTCTCGCGTTGGGGCTGGTGGAACCCACGGTGCCGAGGTTGATGATCCGAGCCCAGGGTGAAGCGTTCAGTTTTGGCAACATCCCAGCAATCAGGCGCTGTGCTGACAGGACATTTTTTTGATAGGCGAGGATCCAGTCGTCCTCGCCCTGGCTTTGCCAGGTGCCTGAGTCCGCTGCGCCGAAGTTGTTGATGAGGATCGACACATCAAATGCATCGCATTGATCCAGCAGTTGATCACAACCTTCCCCACTGACGATATCGCCCCATACGGGTGTTCCTGCGCCGAGTTGTTCAGTGGACGTCTCGGCCTGAGATTGTGTCATGCCGTGTACGAGTACACTGGCGCCCTCCTGCAGCAAGGTTTTGGCGATTATTTGACCGGTGCCGCGATGGCTGCCTGTTACCAGGGCAACCTTGTTTGTCAGCGCGAAATCCATGGGAGTGTGTCCAGAAAAATTGGGCTTACCCTAGCAGATGCGTGCCTTGGCAAGAACGGGGTTTGAGTTTCTGTCTCGTTTTGGCGCGGGGTTGTATGAGTGTGGCAGACTGGCACGATGCCCGAACTTTCACTCATCCTCGTCCTCCTTGTGCTGCTGTTCGGCAGCTATGTGCAGGCTGTGGCGGGGTTTGCGCTGGGTATGATTGCCGTCGCAGTGATTGGCGGGCTTAGGCTCCTCGACATACCGACCCTGGCGGCAGTTGTCAGTTTTCTCAGCATGCTCAATTCAGCGCTATCGTTGCGGGGTCATGTTCATGAAATTCATCGCCCCATCTTTTTTTGGTTAGGGCTTGGTATCGTGCCCGGGTTGCTGCTGGGCTACTCGATGCTCCTGTACCTGAACGCGAGCCACTTATGGCTGCTCGAGCTTTGTCTCGGTGTTTTTATCACCGCGGGCGGTCTTTCGATGAGCGTGCGTCCCCGTAGTTGGAGCCATGTGTCACGCGGGCCTTTTACTTGGTCGATGGGAATAGTGGGCGGCGCGCTCGGCGGGCTGTTCTCCGCCAGCGGCCCCTTGCTGGGATGGTTTGCTTACAGCCAGCCTTTGTCGGTGGCGATTATTCGAGCGACATTGCTGGGCTACTTCTTTTTGACGACATCTGCGCGCACGGTGATTGTCTTTTTTGAAGGCAGTCTCACTGACTCAGTATTACTATACGCAGCCCTGGGTGCTCCCGCAGTCGTCTTGGGGGCCTGGCTGGGGCGGCGATTTCCGCCACTGGTCAGCGAAGAGGCCCTTAAACGTGGGGTATTTGTCGGGCTTTTGTTGATGGGTATTTGGATCTGCGCGACTGCGCTGACCACTGGTCTTGGGCTTGATTTTTTATGAGCACTAGAGGCGGTGTCTTGTTAGGAAAAAAACATGTCTGAGTTCGATGCAATCCGCCCCTACTACGATCACGAAGTGCAGGATGTTCTGACCCGCATTGTCGCATCGAGGGAATTAGCCCAGGCCGCCAGTCAGCTGATTATGCCGAGTTGGCTGGGCCAGGGTAGCCTAGGGATCTGGCTGACCCGCACAGCACTGCGCCTCAAAACGCGAAAACTCAAGTCAGTACGCGACTGCCAAAACATGGTGGCGAGCCTATTTGAAACCGTCATCAATCGCACCATTGATCGACTGTCGGTAAGTGGACTGGAGCAGCTGAGTCCGAATCAACACTACTTGTTCGTGTCCAATCACCGCGACATTTTGATGGACTCGAGCCTGCTCAATTATCTGCTTTACGAGGCCGGCCACGATACCTGTCGGATGGCCGTTGGCGACAATCTGCTGAACAACACACTGGTGGCGGATTTGATGCGCCTCAACAAGAGTTTTGTGGTGGAGCGCAGTGCTGCCGGAGCGCGCGCGCAGTACCGTGCGCTTACTCGAACCAGTCGCTACATGCAGTACTCCCTGCAGCAAGGCATATCTGTTTGGATCGCCCAGCGGCAGGGCCGGGCAAAAAACGGTTTTGATCGCACAGACCCGGCGCTGCTCAAAATGCTCTTGCTGGCCTATCGAGATAAGGGTGCATCACAAAGTCCGCTGGCGCGCCTGCTAGCGCTCACGCCTGTAGTGCCAGTTTCCGTTTCCTATGAGCTTGATCCCTGCGCAGTGAGCAAGGCACATGAGCTTGCGGTGATTGATCAGCGCGGCGATTACGTCAAAGCCCCGGACGAAGATTTGAACAGCATGGTGAAAGGCTTAATGGGCCAGAAAGGTCGGGTGCGCCTAGCCTTCGGCACGCCAATTACTGACGCCAGCAGTCTTGAAGACCTCACCGATCAGCTCGACCAGGCGATTGTCGCCAACACACGCCTTTACCCCACGCATCGTTACGCCAGAGCACTCAGCGAAGGCCAAGATACTCAAGACTTACTCAATAATCCCAAGGTGAGAGTGTTAGCGAGGGAGTTAGAATCCATGAGCGCGGCAGAGCGCCCCTACCTGCTGCAGCAGTATGCGAATATCTGGCGCAATAGACGGGAGCTGGGTCTTGGCTAGCGCTGTCGCAAGCGCCTGGCATGACTGCCAAGGCGCTGTTCGGCCGTCGGGCCACCGGCCCTAGAGTTTAGGCAGAGCGAGCCTGCGTTGCTAGTTCTGCAGAGCTTGTGCTGCGCACTTTGCCATCGTAGATGAACTCCGAGCCATCTAGATCGGTGGCAGGTATCTCATCTTTTTCGCGCCAATAATCTTGATTATGACGCCACTCAGGCTTGGCACCGCGTTGCGGCATTTTATCGATATCTCGGGTGAGATAGCTCGGGTTGAAGTTGTCTTCTTCGATCCAAGGCAGAATATCCATATCAGCATCTTCATCCCGCAAGGCGACTTCGACGCGCTTCGCGCCAATGGCGTCCATATGATTAAGCAAGCCACAGACAAAGTCGCCCATGAGATCTACGCGGAGCGTCCAGCTTGCCCGAAAGTAGCCGAATACCCATGCCATATTGGGTACGCCTGTAAACATCATGCCGCGGTAATTCACCGTATCGTGCCAATCTACGGTCTTACCATCGACCTGAAAGGGGATGTTGCCCATGACGGATAAATAGAAACCCGTGCAGACACAGACGATGTCGGCCTCGATCTCTTCACCGCTAGCGGTGCGGACGCCGCTTTCGGTAAAGGTGTCAATCGTGTCGGTTACCACGGTGACTTTGCCAGCCCCAGCGGCTTGAAAGAGATCGCCGTCCGGGCAAAAGGCAAGACGCTGTTGCCAGGGTCGATAGCGTGGCGTGAAGTGTGGATCGAACTCGAAGTCGTCGCCCGCATACTGCCTCATTAGGGCTTTGAGCTCTTCAAACACGGCATCGGGCTCCTCTTTGCAGCGCTCTGTAAGGACATCTTGATCGTAAAGTATTTGTGCTCGAACCACGCGATGAATGGTCGGCTCGTCGATACCGATCTCGCGCAGGCGGTCTGCCAACTCGTTTCGGTTCTCGCTGCAGAAAAAATAGGTCGGAGATCGCTGTAGCATCGTGACGTGCTCGGCATTCTTCGCAAATTCAGGAATCACCGTTGCGGCGGTGGCCCCGGAGCCAATCACCAGAACTTTTTTGCCGGTGTAGTCTGTATTCGGATCCCACAGTTGGGCGTGAGTCAGAAGGCCTTTAAATCTGTCCATACCCGACCACTGTGGAATGTGCGGATTCTCGTGATCATAGTAGCCTTGGCACATCCACAAGAAATTGCAGGTAAAGGTGAGGCAAGCGCCATCAGATTTGCGCGTCGCTGTTACGGTCCATCGGTTGTCCTCGGTGGACCAACTGCAATTGGTAATGCGGTGGCCGTAGCGAATATGCTGATCGATACCGTTCTCTTCGATCACCTCGCCCATATATTCGAGGATCGCCTCGGCACTCGCGATGGGCGTATCTGTCCACGGCTTGAAGCGATAGCCGAAAGTATAGAGATCTGAATCTGAGCGTATTCCTGGATACTTGTGGGTCTCCCAGGTGCCGCCAAAGGTGTCCTTCATCTCTAGAATGCAGTAACTCTTATTAGGGCTTTGTTCCTGTAAATGATAGGCCTCGCCAATGCCGGAAATGCCTGCCCCCACGATCAGTACGTCAAAGTCCGTCGTGTCTTGTGAAGCTTGATTAGTGTTGGTAGTCGTCACGATTTTTCTCCCCCATGTGTCTTAGTGTCAGGCTTCGCGAAGCCGCTAACGCTAGGATACAGAACGTATACCGGCATCGACGAGACCGCAACACGGGATTGATAAGCGGTGCTCCGACAGATTGAGCGAACATCGGCTGAAGGAGCGAGCTAACCAAGATAGGTCAAGGATGGCTCATCCAACATAGCCAATTGCTCGCGCAGCGCGAGCACGTGGTTTGACCAATAGTTCACGGTATCGAACGTGGGAAAGGCCATGGGAAAGGCGGGGTCTTGCCAACGACGCGCGATCCATGCCGCGTGATACATGATGCGCAATGTCCTGAGTGGCTCGATAAGCACCAGTGTCGATGTGTCGAATTCATAGAATTCTTGGTACGCATCAAGAATGAGGCTGAGCTGTAAGGTGCGATCTGCTCGCTCGCCGCTGAGCAGCATCCACAGATCCTGGATCGGCGGGCCAGTCATGCAGTCGTCAAAGTCGACGAAGTGGGGGATATCGTCTCGCCATAGGATGTTGCCCATGTGGCAGTCGCCATGAATCGACGCCATCGGCGTTTGATGCATTAAAGGGGTAATGCGCTCCATCAGCTGCTCGGTAATGGAGCGATAGGCCTCTTCCATTTCCGCCGGTAGAAAATTGTTCTGTAGAAGAAAGTCGCGGCTTTCAACACCGAGTCGTTCGGCAGTTAAGCTCACTCGGTGCTGAAAAGGTTGGCTGGCGCCGAAGGCATGCAAGCGCGCAATGGCCCGTGCCAAAACTTCAAGGTCATCCTCATTTTCCAAATTGGGAGGATGACCACCCTGTCGGGCAAAAACCGCAAAGCGATAGCCCAGATGTTTAAAAATACTGGTGTCGTCCAGCTGGATTGGAGGCACGACGGACAACTCTGCATCAAAAAGGCCCTGGGTAAAGCGGTGCTCCTCCAGGATCGCACTGTCAGACCACCGGTTAGGGCGATAGAACTTGGTAATCACAAAACTACCGTCCTCGAGGGCGACTTGGTATACCCGATTTTCGTAGGAATTCAGCGCTGTGAGTCCGCCAGTGGGTTCGAAGCCGACGCTTTCCATGGCGTCCAGCACCGCATCAGGGGTGAGCAAGTCATAGGGTGCTTGGCTTGGGTTTGAGTTCTCGTGCTGCATGAGGGCACTGTAACAGCAATGCGATGATCTAGGCGCTTACCGTCCTGTCTCGTCGTTCAGTCGCGGCAGTCGCGGGCAAATTTAGAGAACGATGCATACGCTGGAAATCAGCCGTGATGGTCTCAGTTGTCTTCTGTTGGAGTCCGCGTAGCGCACCAGACATCTATCAAGTCTGCGCCCAGCCCGCGCAGCAGCTGGCTGATCTTGCGAGCGGTAGCGCCAGTGGTCAGTACATCGTCAACAATCGCAACATGCTTGCCAGCGAGATTTGCAGCGTTTTGATGGCAGGCGAAACCGGATGACGCCAGCCGCTGGTCGCGCGATAGCGAACGCTGAGCGGGCCCGCTCTGACGCATCAGCAGCCTGGGTGCATAGGCGATATTGAACGTCTTTGCCAGATGCCAGGCCAACAGTGCACTTTGATTGAATGTGCGTTGGACTGCGGTTGTGTAGGCGATTGGCACGGGAACTAGTACGTTGGGTAGCCGGGACATTTCGGTAAGCCGGATCTGCGTCGCCACCATGGTTGCAAGGGCCCTGGCCTCGGGCTCTGCTCGATAGAACTTCATTCGATGCACCAAAAAAGCCGCGCCCTGCCTGTGAACGAGGGGCGCAACCGCTCGGTTGGCAAGGGGTTTCGTAAGGCACTGTGCGCAGATCGAGGTGCGCTCCTCACTGGACGCCAGGGGCAGGGCACAGTGCCGGCAAGGGTTGAGGTTGAATGGCAAGGCTAAGCGACAATGCGGACAAAGGTGATCAGCACTTGCGGTCAAGATGGCCTGTGCGCAGAGCAAGCACTGCTTGGGGATAGAGATGTTGGCTCCCTTCAAAGCGGCGTTGCGTAGTTGGCGCAAAAGATAGGGCAAGCGTGTTGCAGGCATGTTTTTGTCGTCGAAGCAGCAATTTCGGGCAGCGGATAGCATGAACAAACTTTTGAATTAGCTGCAGCGCTTTTGTGTGCAGCGGCGTGAGTAATGGACCAGCAATGACGTCAGTGAAGGACGCGGTTTGTCTGCCGATTTAGGGTAGGTCGGAGTAGCTCTGCACTGATGGTTCTTGATCCCGCTGATGGCTCTTAATCACGCTGAGGGCTCTTAATCACGCTGAGGGCTCTTTTGCATAACACCACGCACAGAAGGTGCGTTAGGTCTGCGCAGGACAATGCCTGTCAAGGCAAAAGCGTTGGTGAGCCTTGGACTGTGCAGCTACACTGAACGCTCAACAAGGAGAGAAGGCACCGTGGACTACGCAGCAAGAGAACAAGAAGCGGATTTCCTGATGAATCAGGTGTTCAAGATTCAGGAAAACTGGTCAGGTATTGAAGCCTATCAAGAGTTCTCCGAGGAACTGGTGCGTGCGATTGTAGCCGAAGGGGGTCGACTGGCGGCCGAGGTGATGGCGCCACTGAATGAAGTAGGTGACACCCACGGTTGTCAGCTCAAAGACGGCGAGGTCACAACCCCGCCGGGATTCAAGGAGGCTTTCGCACAGCTTACCGAGGGCGGTTGGCTCGGACTGACGGGTAATCCTGCGTTCGGCGGACAGGGCATGCCAAAAAGCCTGGCGGGTTTAATTGAGGAGATGTTTTGGGCTGCGAACAGTAGCCTGTTTCTGTACGGATCGCTTACCGTTGGCGCGTGTTTGAGCATCGACGCCCACGGATCTGCGGAGCAGAAAAATACCTACTTAGAAAAGCTCTACAGCGGCCAGTGGACGGGAGCCATGGCTTTGACCGAATCCCACGCTGGCACTGACCTAGGCATGATGCGGACCAAGGCACAACCGCAGGCCGACGGCTCCTACCGTATTACCGGCACGAAGATTTTCATCACCAGCGGTGAGCACGATATGGCTGAAAATATTGTGCACCTCACCTTGGCGCGTATCGCCGA
>JADHNQ010000008.1 GCA_016779425.1 Pseudomonadales bacterium
GGTAGTTAAACAATTTCCGACCCTTGATGAAATTCAAATAGCTCGATCATCTTCAAGGTTTGGGGCGGTGAGTTGAGGAGAATCGCCCTTGTCGATGACGAGGCGTACAGCCTCGGTGAAAGGGTTCAACCCCTAGTAAGCTCGTTTTGCATGGCTTTGGCTTGCTGCGGTTGCATCAAAGGACGAAAGACGGCCCACAGGCATTATGAGGCAAACGCGCGTGACTTTCGGGCATTGCTGAAAGCCTTTCGCGCCCGCACATGCTCATCCCTCCTATTACATTTTTGTCTTTAACTGTTAACCAAAACGTGACATTTTATGGGGGTAATAAGAATCTTGCAATCAGGGAGAAACACTATGAGCAGACTTTGGGTTGTTCCGTTAAGTGCATTGCTAAGCGCTTGTGGCGGGGGCAGTGGCTCATCAAACAGCGCTCCAGTGCTGGAAAATCCGGGTGCATTGACCGTGCTGGAGGGCTCACAAGCCGTAGCCACACTAAACGCAACCGATGTCGACGGAGATACGCTGACTTACTCTGTTGCAACGGGCGCGGACGGAGGCCTGTTCTCTATCTCGTCGGCCGGAGAACTGTCGTTTTCACAGGCCCCAGATTTTGAATCCGCGGGTGATTCGGACTCCGATAACGAGTACGAACTCACCGTTGAGGTATCGGATGGCGCACTCAGTGCATCGCAGTCATTGTCGGTAAGCGTGACCGATGCATTTGAGGGGCGGGTAGTTGATGCGCCAATTTCTGGTGCCTCAGTCTTCGTGGACTTGAACGGCAACGGCGAGCAAGACGCAGACGAACCCGCAGGGGTAACTGACTCAAACGGCTTTTTCAACGTCGCGCAATTCGTCACCTCTGACGGCGTTGCTGCCAAAGTAATCTCAATCGGCGGCACCGACACCAAGACTGGAAAAGCGCTTCCAGACTTGGCGCTGATCTCTGACCTACCGACAGACCTGACAAAGCCGGCCAATGTGACTCCGCTCACAACTATAGTTGCGTCGGTCGAAACACCCGCGGAAAAAACGCAGGTCCTCGCAGCGATGGGTATTTTCAGCTCACCTGAAGAGTTGTTGACAACAGACAACTGGGCGGCGGCAGAAAACGGAGACGAGACAGCGAAACAGACTCAACGTGTGAATCAGCAAGTTGCACTATTATTGCAAACGGCAGCCACGGTGATCGATGACGATGACGAAACCACCGACCTCGCCGTTGCCTTGGCGCAAACGGTGGCTGCCGAGATATCCAAGGTTGCCATTGCTGATTCGCAAATAGATCTCACTTCTGCAAGCACACTAGAAGCGGTACTGGTCACCTGTGTCGCTGAGGTAGCTCCAACGGTCATCGTCGACACAGCCGTAATCACAGCGGTGGCGGTCGCTGTCGCAACAGTCAATAGCGTCGTTGCAGACCCCAATCTAGACCCTCTATCAGATGTTGCCCTCGATGTTGTGCAATCTGCCCAAGAGGAACTGCAAGAGTCAGTCGCGAGCGTGATAGCCGGTGACGTTAGCATCGATGATTTTGAGAGCGAAACCGATACGACGACACTGTTTTCTGATATCGCAATAGCAAGTGACGCGCCTGATACCGACGCGGATGGAGTCGCTGATGCGATCGATACAGATGATGATGGAGACGGCGTGCGAGACGCCGCTGATGCATTCCCTCTTGATGCCACCGAGTCCATAGATACCGATGCCGATGGCATTGGTAATAAAGCCGACACCGACGACGACGGCGACGGCGTCCTCGATACCGCTGACGCATTTCCGCTCGATGCAAACGAAAGTCTCGATACGGATGGTGACGGCATAGGCAACAAAGCCGACACTGATGACGATGGTGACAGTGTCCTCGATACCGCTGACGCGTTCCCTCTCGATGCCACCGAGTCCACAGATACCGATGCCGACGGCATTGGTAATAAAACCGACACCGACGACGACGGCGATGGTGTCCTGGATACCGCGGATGCGTTTCCTCTCGATGCAACCGAAACGCTAGACACAGATGCTGACGGCATAGGCAACAAGGCTGATACCGATGACGACGGCGACAGCGTCTTCGATACCGCTGATGCATTCCCTCTTGATGCCACCGAGTCCATAGATACCGATGCCGACGGCATTGGTAATAAAGCCGACACCGACGACGACGGCGACGGCGTCCTCGATACCGCTGACGCATTTCCGCTCGATGCAAACGAAAGTCTCGACACTGATGCTGACGGCATTGGCAACAACAAGGATACGGATGATGACAACGACGGGATACTGGATGCCAAGGACACGTTCCCGCTCGTCGTAAACACCCAGACCCAGGGTGACGCGGGCCTAGAGGGATTCGCCATTCCTGAGCAGGTCAAGGTTCTGGAGACTAAATAATGAAAAAGAAAATGAATATCAGACTAACCGTAGCAGCGTTGTTGCTCTCTCCAGCCCTAAGCTGGAGCGCCGCATACGATGATGACGAATCGAATTTTTTTGTTGCTGGCGCTGGTGCTAATGAGGCCTTGGAGCTTGTTAACCAAATTGTTTGTTTCATGAAAAACACGCGCGCAGAAGAATTTGTGAACGATGGAGTTTATCGCGCAACGATTTATGCCGATGACTGCGTTACTACCAGCGCAGATAGCAGTTCTGCAGACTCGGCAAAGCCGAAGTCGAGCAGCGCATCCGGTGGTGATAAGCAGGGTGCCACAACCGAGCAAAAGACGGCTTCTACGGCGATACTGCGGGTGACACGAGCTGATGCGTCTTCCCCGGTCTTGTCCAAGGGGTGGTTTGCGCTGACGCAAAATGAAGACATGGGCAATGGTCAGACGATGGAGACCAAAATCGATGTCTTCATGGATGTGGTTCAAACTGCCGGTGTCTCCCAAGAGGCACCGCAAGGCGAATGGACAATGCGCTACTCGCTAGCCGCTGGCGCGGACATCCCAATGGGCGAGGGCTTTACTCTACCCAAGGGTACCCCGATGGGCATTGGTTATATCGATGCCAAGGGCGAGGCGTTGCGCTTCAAGGACAACGGTGCACAAGGCAGCGGCAACGTTATCGCAAATTTCGCTGAGAACGGGGATATCGAAGGCATCTACATGGAAGAGGTGTGGATCGAGGACAACGGTATGAGCGGCGGAACAAGCGTCGGTATTAGCGACGAAAGCGGTGCAGAGAGCTACGAGGGTGGGCTGAGCAGCGCAGTGTTCGTTCAAAATGCTTTTGTTATTGACTCTGCGAACAAGGTGTTTTGCAAAAAACTTCTCAAAGCAGAAACGATTGATTTCTCGAATCTTGACGAAGATACCTTCGCACCGGCGCGCAGCGAATATACGCCGACTGCCGGCGATGGCCTCAACACAGAAGAAACCTGCTACTCCACTGATGTAAATAAGGCATACCGAAATGTATGGCGTTACGGCGTTTACGACGCCAGTGGTGATCGTTACGAGCTGTCAAATCAAGCGTTCCCGATGAAGGCACTGGTAAACGAAGGCACAGAAAACGAACAAGAGGTTTTTGCCTACGCGGGTTACTGGGGTGTCCACGTCGATCCTGAATCGATCGGTAGCGTGACCGACTCCTTGGTATTCGAGAAGGAAGACTTTGCCGGCGACGCCAACGCCAGTGCGCCGACCTATACGCTCAGGCCGAAAAATGTCCGCTTGGAAAAACGCGCAAAAGAGTATGTTTCGTTGAATAGTCTCGACGGTATGACGCTTGGTCTCAATATGGCGCAAGACACCTATTGGACAACACAGCTAACGTCGCTCAACGCCGCACTTGCAGACAGCTCGACCTACAACGAGTACGAAGGGTCCTTTAACGCAGAGACTCAAACGTTTTCGTTTACCGATGGCGTAAATTTCTATCCGAACTATTCTAAGGAAGCACTGTCCACTCCAATCTCCTTCACGGTAGCTGACTGGCTTTCGAAGATGAAGAAAGTAATCGGCCAAGGCGAAGATTGGGAATTCACCGAATACGCTACGATGCACGTCTACAGCCACGATACCCAGCAAGGCTATTCCATCAACGAAAAGGCGATGAATAATCCCGACGACGGTACCGCCCCAACCGACGATAGTGACACCAGCGCCGGTGTCGCTTCTGACATTTCATCCGTGGTCAAAGATCTTTCAGAAATTGCTGAAGGCCTGAAGTGTTTGACTGAGTGCCCAACAGCATCCTTGCTGGCGGCAACGTACGGTGACGCTTTGACTAAGGCGCAACAGGCGGTGGAAAGCGGCGAATCCATATCCGAGGCGTCACCTAGCCCGTTCGCTAGCCCCGGACCCTATGTTACCGAGGAGAAGACCGTCACCTTCAACTACTGTGAGGAAGGGATCGACGAGGACTACTGCAAGCAACAGCGCACTTATCAGGTGGGTGAATGGGTAGACGGTTTGATTGCCGGCGAAATCACGGAATATTCTGTGGTTGACGGCTCGGTGACAGAAAATGGTCAAACCCTGTCGACCGGCATCGCAGACACCGTTCGTAGCTTAATGGCGGAAGGCACCATTCGAGATACTCGTGATCTATTTCAGGGTGCAAAGGCTTTAATCCCCGAGGGGCAACAAAACCGCGAGCTGGATCTATCATGGGGAGTCATGAGCGGTCCAATGGTCTTAGCGAGCGATCTTCCGAAACTAGAGTGCACGAAGAACCAAAGCACAGGTGAGTACGAAGGTGAAACGCCTCCCGAATTTACTGACGCTCAGGCCGCTGAGACCAGATACTGCCTAGACAAGCTTTGGTCGAACAAATCATTGACCACATATAATCTGGTCTTCGAAGTGCAGCCTGCCTTCGAAATCTATGACTCAGGTGGCAATGCCGTTGCCTTCGATCCACCCAAGATGCTGTATTTTTCAGTCCCTAATGATGTCGACGCATACGGGGAGGATGCAGGTAAGAATCTTCGTCTGGAATACGGTGGTTTTGGCGATCTGTTCGGGATTCCTGGCAACGTCATCGACATCAGCACTGGCGAGAACCTAGGGCAGTATTTCGATGGTCAATGGAAAGAAAACTACCGATATCTATCACGCTTCATAATCCCAAACGGTGCAGAGGTGTTGGATAAAGTTACGGGATCGACTTACCGAGTAAAGGGGCTAAACGGCGAGGAATACCTGTCTCTGGCTCCTGAAGCCAAGGGTTCAGTGACCTATACGGCAACATCAGACGACCTCATCCCCGATTCGCTGATGATTGATGTTGGCCCCAATGGTGGCGACAACTTTATCGGCACCAAGCCTGAAAAAAGTGACATGATCAATGGCGGGGAACCCTCGGTCATTCACGGCAAGGTGCTTTTCGATCCAAGCGGTAGTTAGTTTGCAACAGGGGATCTGATCCATACATGCCAGCTGCAGTGCAGCTGGCTACCTCTCGCAAATTGCTTTGCTTCGGCGCGAACCGCTCGCTGCTTAATCTCAACAGCCAAGCCTCGCTGCCACTCCAATCAATTTGACGCAGGGGCGTCCGGCAACAGATAGGCCTCAAGCACACCCAGTGGGCCCAAAACCTCGTCCACGGCCCGTCTTTCCTGGGTTGAAAGAGATAAAATTTCCTGGCGAATATGTTTTCGCGACACCTCGCTGTATTTCAACGAACGCATTCTCACCGGTCCATCGCCGAGATCAACTTCACACCACTTCTCACCCGCTGCGAGCGCTTCTCGAGAAACTTTGAGGAACCGGTGATAGGTATCTCGCATATGTTCAAAGAACGGTGCCAGGGTTTCCGGTAGCTGATCGTTGGCCAGATAGTCGCTGGCATCGCTTTTGGCTTCAAACACTCGTGCCATAAAGTCGATCATCTGCGGAGCACTGGCTTCAATCCAGCTACGAGGTTCCGGGTCAGATGCTATATGCGCTTCAAAAAGACCTGCGAAGCTAAAGTCGCCGAGGCTGGCACGGCTGCCCAGCAAAAATGCGTGCTGTTGGTAGTGTTCGGCTGCATGACGCATCAACGACTCAAAGTCTTTGCGCACTGCTGCCGCCTGATCTGGTCCGCATCCGCGATTTTCGCAGGCTCTCAGACCAAAGTTGTCTCGCACTGCAATGATTTGTTTCGCAGCCTCTGCTTCTTCTTCTGGCGTTAGGCCTTCCGCAATAAATTTGCCCTTTTGATTCGCATAAAAGCCCTTCGCCACATGGGCAATATTGTCGGGGTAGCACCAGCGGCTACTGATCGCATACCGGCCGAACCACTCATCTGCCCAGTCTTCCAGCAGGTGGGCAGCAATCCGCTGCACCGGCGTCGAGGGCAATATGGGCCTATCCGGGTATTTTGCGTTTAACATTAGTCCAATAGGTGTCGTGTCATGAACGAACCAACCCTCTGGAGTCTCAAGCCCGGGAATGAAGTGGGTGCCCAGACGTGCTTCTACGCCGGGTGCCGCTTCCGTCGACTTCAGTCGAAACTCATAGCTCAAGTCGAGATAATTCAGCATCGCCTGGAGTTTGCGCGTAAAAAAACTGTGTTCGCCGCCCCAAAGCGTATATCGACCTTCAAACATCTTTGACTCCTGAAACAACTTGAGGGTGCGACGCACCCCATATTTAGCGCTTATCCGTAGGGGGACTGTGGCAACCTTGCGCGCCCTTTCCAACCTGATCCCGCACAAAAAGCATTTACTGCGACTGAAGGACCCACGGCTTAGGTTTTACCTTCGGGGCTCACAGTCAGCTCTATCCAGCCTATATTCGTTACACGCCCGTCAGATGCCACCCACCTCTCTTCGGCGCGATCAAAAAAGCCATGCTTCGGCATGTAGCTTTCGCCAGCACATTACATGCTTGGAACAAGGCCAGCTATTTTAGATTGCGCAACCCGAGCCCGAATGTCGGCAGATTGACGACGGTCTTCGTCAAAACCGTCGGGTTTAAGAAGAGAGTTTTTCCAATGCCTGACTGACAACTTTGGATGCTCGTCCTACGCTCAATCGCTGATCTCTGCGCAAGCTAAGCCAGTAATCAATGCTCAGCACCGCGTCTATGGCCTCAAACAAAATCGCGTCATCTCTTACCCTTTGAGGCAATACTTGCTTCAGTCTCTCCCGCCGGCGCGATATGCCACGGGAATGCCTAGCTTTACGCGCACTCTCTCCACGATACTGATCCCAGATCTTCGAGGCGTACAGCGGCAAAAGCGATTCGTAAACTCGCACTCGCCGATCACAGACCACCCTCACAAGCTCTCGCCATCGAACTGATTCATCGCGCTCGCTGGTTTCTGGAAAAGGTTCATCCATTACCTTAGAGGCACCAGACTCAGCCTCTTCGACAAGACAGCGGTAGACAGAACCCATATCAGGGAAATGGCGAAATAGGGTTCGCGGCGTCACCTTCGCAGCCGAAGCAATCTGGTTTGCCCTCGGTTCATCTTCACCGCTAAGAATAAGCTCGCGAGCAGCAGTAAGAATTGCGCGACGTGTCGCATGGGTGCGCGCAACACGACCATCACGCTTATTTTCGGAAGGACCATTTTCCATGAGATTCACTGCCTGATTCAGGCCGAAATTAATTTTGGGGAGCAAGCCACAATCAGCTATTTCCGTTTCCAGCGTTCAACGTCTGCGGCACATCCTCGATCATCAAGGCTTCTAACATTAATATGTCACTATTAGTGACATTTGTCAGTAAGCATGCCATTTTATAGGGGAGATGTATTGGCTTGACCAACCAAACCTAGGAGCTGCCAAGCATGGTAAGACTGAGTGATTTACCCGCCTATGAGAGGGAACACCTGCTGTCGAAGAATTTGCCCCCGCTCGGGCCTGCGGTTTGGACCGAAGCCAAAGCCGATCTGAGCGAGCTTCGCATCGCCCTCATTACAACAGCAGGGCTTCACTATCGAGACGCTCAAGCATTCGCTTTCACTGATAGCACGTTCCGCCCCATCGATGGTGAGGAGGACCCCAACAAGCTGGTTATGTCCCATAGCTCGGCCAATTTTGACAAGACGGGTTTCACCGAAGACGTCAATCTCGTCTTCCCACTTCAGCGCTTTAAAGAACTCGCAGCCAAGGGCACTATCGGCAGCCTGGCGAGCATTCACTACAGCTTTATGGGCGCGGGTTTACTCCCAGAATCTTACGAAGCCGGCGCTGCACAGGTGGCAGGCCTACTTAAACAAGATGAGGTCGACGCCGTTTTTTTAACACCGGTCTGACCCAACTGTACGCGCGCTGTAGGCGCGCTGAGCTACTACCTTGAACGAGAGGGCCTGCTCACCACCGGCATTAGCTTGGTGCGCGAAAACACCCAAAGTATGCAGCCACCGCGCGCACTTTGGGTACCATTCCCGTTGGGCCGTCCACTGGGCAAACCATCAGACCCTGCATTTCAAAACAATGTCATCAGTGCTGCGCTGGCGCTCCTGCACCGTGATCATGGTCCAGTGCTTGAGGATTTCCCCCATGATGTGCCGACGCTTGAAGCGACTGAGGCTGCGGCGTGTCCCGTGTCATTCGCCGCCATGCCCGAGCAAGAAAACTCCTGGCGGGCACGCCTCTCTAACGAGCTGACTATGCTTCAACCTTGGTACGAACTTTCGCTTCGCCGACGCAGCGGCCGGACCCTAGTTGGCGTGGCTAAAGAAACACCGCAGGAAAATATTCAAACGCTGGCGACGTTGCTTGACGAGCACAAAACACCCGGCGACATCAGTTGGCTAAAACCGGCCGTCGAAGACATTAAGGCCTTTTACTACGAAGCATTAACCGCCCAGCCGGGGGAATACGACAACGATGCTTTACAGCATCTATTTTGGCAGGAATCGTCCTTTGGCGAGGCGATTTTAGTGTTGCACGACATCTTCGATAGCGCGCCGGACATGCAAACAAATCTTACAGCTCGCATGCTGGCCCCCCGCGAGGCGGTCGCCACTCGAGCCTTGCGGCAAATGGAACAAGCAGGAGAGCCCTCCAATGATCAAGATTAAACCTCTACAAAGCGGGTTCGTCGCTGATATCGAAGGCGTTGACGTCAGCCACTTGACAGAGGACGAATTTGAGCAGATTTACGCCGCATGGCTGCGCTACGGGGTGCTGAGGATTCGAGAGCAGCGCATCGATGAGACACAGCTGCAATCCTTCAGCGCTCGGTTCGGCCCTCTTGAGGAGGCGCCTTTTGGTCGCTTATCCGAGGCGGACAAAGCGAAAATAAAGAACCGCTATGTAACCCAGCTGTCGAACATCCTCGTTGATGGCAAACCCATTGGCGGACTTGGCAATGCCGAGGCAAACTGGCATTCAGACATGACCTATGTCGAAACGCCGCCACCAGCAAGTGTGCTCTTGGGAGTCGAAATACCACCCAGCGGAGGCGACACCTACTTTGCCGATCAGTGCGCGGCCTATGATGCGCTACCGCAGGCGCTGCGCGAGCGTGTAGATCACATCGCAATCAAACATGATGCCGCGCATAACAGCGTAGGCGAACTCAGGCGGGGCTATAAACCGTTTGATAACCCGATTGACGCGCCAGGCGCCATTCATCCGGCGGTGTTAACTCACGAAGAGACGGGCAGAAAGGCCCTATACCTTGGCCGACGAGAGTGGGCCTTTGTCGCCGGTCAGACGCCAAGCGCAAGCGAGGAACTGCTGGACGAGCTATGGCAGTACGCTGCCCTACCCGACTATACCTGGCGACAGCAGTGGCAACCTTTTGACTTGATCATTTGGGACAACCGGCGCGTGCTGCATCGGCGAGATGACTTCGACGCAAACGCCCGTCGCCTGATGAAACGATGCCAGGTGCTAGCCAGATAAGACAGTGCCTAAACCAGGCTCGGTAGTTAAAGCTATTAGAGAGAGAGCCTAGTTTCTGCGGAATTTCTAGTGGTGCCAGCCTGGTGTTCTAGGCGGATTTTCGATGCTGCACTGGCTCCGATCATGATCTAACTAAACGATATGAATAACGCGGCTAAGGACAAGAAAAGCCCTGCGAGCCCTAAGCCAGACCAGAGCGAATCCTGCATATTTGAGGGTTCAGGCAGTACAGAAATGGGAATCAAGAACACGAGACTGATGCGAATAAAGCAGGTGTAGCCCAGACCTAACAGAGCCATCGCCATTGCAGGGCCAACTCCTTTTGGATTGCCCACGTTAGCGATCATCCCAACCAATCCCATAAAAAAGACTAGCAAGCCTATAGGCTGCAAATACTTAACAACTAGCCACTGATTATCCGCACCGCTTAGTCTTAAGACAAACAGCGAAACACCAGTTAACACAACGCAAATGAGCAGGGTGGTCGCATCGACGAACGCTAATAAACCCCCGGAGTTCTGACAACACCACAAAGTCAAACCAACGAATAACAAATAACTCATCAGTCTCCGAGGCAGCGAAACATCTGTTGCCATAGGACCCCCTGAAACTTTTTCCATAAAGTACAAGCTCAGAAGGAACTTAATTGCTGCGGAATACAACACGGTTAGACAGGCAATCGCGAAAGCTGGTCCAATCGCGTCGGGGTCAGACATATTGGTTAACATCCCGATGACGCCGACGATGGAAAAGAGCAGACCGACGCTCAAGATAACTTGATTGATCGCCATCAATGCCGACTGCCGACCCTGACTGACCAGGAGTAATATACAGGTTGAGAAAATGATAAGCAGACTGATGAAATCGATAAGCAAGCTGGTCATCGCGGCGATCCCTGTTTTTGTTTTTATGGGCTTCTATCGAGATACTTTTTGAGCATTATCGACAAAATGCAACGAGTCTGACAAGTTTCGAGCTTAGAAATACTCGCTGAGCTAAAGCGAGGTCGATTACTGCCATTTTTGAAGGATCACTACAGTGTCTGCATCGAACTGCGTCATTGCTGCCGTCGAAAATTCACACAAAAACCTTCTTCGCAGCGTCGGAGCCACCCTGCGCGAGCTATCACCGATCGGTGCGGTAATCGAGGATTTTGATTTAGCAGGCGAGGCTCCATCTGAAGAAATTTTGCAAACCCTTGAATCGGTCATGGCCAACCGCGGCTTCCTCGTCTTCAGAGCCGATCAGGCCCTTTCCTGGGAGAATTTTCTGCGCGCAAGCTGTTGGTGGGGTGGGCGAGAGCTGCATAGTACCCACTCTGTGCACCCTGCAACGCCAGCGGTAAACCCGCACATTTTTCGCCTTTCAAACGATCCAAGCGAGGGCATTCTCGGCGTCGGACCACAATGGCATAACGACGGTAGCTTCATACCTCAAACCTTCTCGCATGCGGGCTACCACATGGTGCGTGCTGCCGAACAAGGCGGCGGCACCTACTTCTCGCACCAGGCAGCGGCCTACGAGGCGCTACAACCCGGTCAACAAGAGTACTGGAGCAGGCTGTCTTCTGTGAACTCCGCATCTGGTGTTGTACATCCCTTGGTTCATCGACACCCGATTACCGGCCACCGCTGTATTTGGTTGCACTTGGGAATGACCGGCGCGGTGGTCGAAAAACTGCCAACCGAAAACACCTTTCGCTTGCTCGACCGAGACTCGCTGACTCAGTTATGTCGTGCATACGCGAGCGTACTAGACGAGGGTATCGAGGCTGGTTACACCACTCTTTACGAGTACGGGCAAAATGACTGCGTGTTTATCGACAACTTGGCTGTCGCCCACCGCGCGGCACCACAAGCCCATCTACCCTCAAGCACCCAGGGAACGCGCATTCTTCATCGCAGCACGGTTCGCGGGATGCACCCTCTTCAACCCCTAGACGGGCTTCCGGTACAGCTTGATATCTATGGACCAAGCCCCTTCGGAGATGGCATATGGCAGCCCGGCGGAACGGGATTTCGCTGGGATGCCAATGCGCCCATGCAGAACTGAGCGAAGGATTTTTCAAGGCCTTAGACTAATCAACCGATCATAGGCCTTATCTGGCCCTATCATTTTGTTACCAAATCACCCGCGAGTGTGAGCAACAGTTTTCTAAGTCGACCACGAAGGTTCGGAAACTGTTGCTATGTCGACGATTTGTCCAATCTTAGTTGTTACCTAAAGTAATGTCTGCTTCGCCCTTTATGTTACTTTACGTATCACCTCATCACTTATCGGTTTAGGAAAAAAAATGAAAACACTATCTGCTTTATTCTCCATTGGCGCCCTGAGCTTTGCCGCTTCTACAATGGCCGATGCCCCAGTTACGCAGCTGCCTTCTGGAGAGGCCCTAACCTCTCTCGAAAAGAAACTGACCATGAGCTGCTATAAGAATCGTGTGGGTGATCGAATGTACGTTGGCGCTGCCGAGACCGTTACTTTCTGCCGCAAGGCAGCTCGACGTACCATTGCAGACGCATTGGAAGCCGAAACGGTCGAAATCGCTGCGATTACCCAAAAGACCAACACGGAAATAAACTAGCAGCTCGCGCGAAAACTTCCGTCGAACGACAAGCCCCAAGAGCACTGCTCTCGGGGCTTTTTGTTGATTCCTCGAAGTACTCTGCCAGATTGGCTTCTCGTCCTGCGCTACAGACGCTCGAGCAGTGGCTGCCCCAACGCCGACCGGTAGTTGTTGTGAAAATGGTGTAGCGCGGGCTCATTGCGACCGAAAATTATCTCTTTCAAAAGCCCGCTTTCCGCCGCCTTTTGCTGCATCTCACCCATCACGTAGTCTTCATTTTCTACGGTAGATTTAAACACCTCTAAAGAATTGGCCAAACTCGGCCGTTCCTGCCCCCTTTCATAGGCATTTTGCTCATCGGACAAGTCGAGCCCAACGTCATTCGCATCGTCTGCAATCTCTGGCGCGAAGTAGAAACTGATTTGGGTGACCGATCGACCAGGTTGGTCTTTGACAGGGTAAATGCGAATCAGCGTGGTAGAGAAATGGCTGGTAATCAATTGTACGTTTGGAAACAAGTGGTAAAGCACAAAGGTACAGCGGGCGATATCCCACTCGCTTTCGGGCAAAGAGCGCATTTCTTGCATCCCGTGATTTGCTGTCACAAAGCGGTGGTGTCGACCGAACTCTTCAAAATGCAGATTATTGCCATAGTAAAGGCGGCCCAGAGTGTCTTTGTGCAGCTTTCCGAAGTGGTAGGTTTCTCCGAACGTGTCATTGGCAAGCTTCCAGTTAAGCGCTTTTTCTATGGTTGTTCGTCCAACAGCCGTCTGAGTTTGCATACCAAAGGAGGAAAACTCTTGCGCCAGCGGGCCGAGGAGCGCGTCTATGTCGATCTGTCCCTCTGGATTGGGATGAACCCAAAGCAGCCCATTATTCTCGACAGCCGGCAGCTCTACCAAACCGTGGCACGACTTGTCGATTTCACCGAAGTGATCGTTGTTGGGAATGGTCATCAACTCACCCGAGTTCGCATAGCTCCAATGATGAAATGGACAGGTAAAAACATGCTTAGTACCCCTCTCCTCCTGCGCCACCTTAACCGAACGATGTCTGCATGCGTTTAGAAAAGCACGAAACTTTCCTTCCTTATCGCGGGTGGCCAGTACCGGCACACCGAAATCCTCTAGGGTTAAAAATGCGCCCTTGGACGGCAGATCCCCAGAGAGACCAATCAGCTGGGGGTGATCCAAAAAGAACGCCTGCTGTTCCCGCTCGGCTATCTCTGGACAAGTATAGGAACTTGTCGGCATTCGATACTGCGCCCCAGCATCGACGTTGCGACCCTCGTCAAGTTGGGCCATGAGTTCTTTGATAATCGTTACCTGAAGATCGTGCTGCATAGGACTACCTCTTAAAGCGTTCGTTGCTTGAAATGCTAGAAGCCGATTGCCTTGATCAACCTCTGATTTAACCTTTGTTCTTTTCCTTATTAGCCAATCAGGCCCCGCCAAAGATAGGTGAACACTATGTCCACATCTACCCCTGCCTTGCGATAGGTTGGCATCGTTTTTGCTGTATTTCTCGAGCGATCAAAACTAATACAACAATCCATCGCCAGCTTGAGGAATTCAAACATGCTGTCTTATGTCTCTGTCGGAGCCGATGTGCTCGCTTCGTTAGCCCTGCTGGTCTCGGTTTTCTTTTTGCTCAAAGAGCTGCGTTTAACCAGAGACTCCATTCGCCATTCAGACTTTGTCAATTCGATCAATCGCAGCGCGGAGAACATGCTGCGCATTACAGAAAATGAACAACTGCTGGGAACCATTGAAAAAATCAGCGTTTACCGCAATCACCCGCGTCGCAGCCACCAACAGCTTCGGCGCATTCTTGACGGACTGACCTCTCAGGAACGTGTGCGTTACTTCCACTTCCAACGTAACGCCTGCCTGAGTTGCGAAGTATTTCTGGAGAGCGCCGATGCGGGCTTTATCGATGCTGAACGCTTTGCTATGGCATTTGGTTGGAATCATATTGACTTCGAAATCTGGGCGGCTTTGGATCTCGATATCGGTATGCGCACCCGGCAGCATTTTGCCGAGTTACCGGAACCTGTCGTACCCCTACACGTCGTTTCTGCCGGCTAACCAGCGTCGGCATCGAAACAACCCTATGATCTGCAACTGAGCTTCGCCATACTGAAGTCTTGAACTTGCGCGGGCGAGCGGCCGATAAGTGCGTGGTTGACCGATCCACAAGCCGTCTTAGCTCGCTTGATGCTAACTTTTTTGTGGTTCTAGGAAGAATTTTGTGAACACCAATCGTCAGTGGCTTCTGGCCAAACGCCCCAATGGCCTCGTGACCCGGGACAATTTTGAGTACGTCGAAAGCCCTATACCCGAACCTGCGCCAGGCCAAATCCTGGTAAGAAATCTTTTTCTTTCCTTCGACCCAACTCAGCGCGGTTGGATGGAGGACAGGGAAAGCTACCTTCCCCCAGTCGCCATCGGCGCACCAATGCGCGCTGGCTCTATCGGCCAAGTAAGCGAGTCGCGTCACCCAGATTTTTCAGTAGGCGACCTGGTACAAACGACTGGTGGTTGGCAGGACTTTGTCATAGCAGCGCCGAACGAAGGTCCCATGGGTTTGACCAAGGTGCCTGATGGCGTTTCTCCGGAAATGATGCTGTCAGTCCTGGGTATTACCGGCCTCACAGCCTACTTTGGGATGCTTGACCTTGGCACTCCAAAACCCGGTGAGACGGTGTTGGTTTCCGGAGCCGCCGGTGCGACCGGATCCGTTGCGGGACAAATCGCCCGCATCAAGGGCTGTCGCGTTGTCGGCATTGCTGGCGGAGCCGCGAAGTGTGCTTGGCTAAAAGACGAAGCGGGCTTTGATGCGGTTATTGACTACAAACAGGGCAACGTCAGCGATCAAATTAAAGCCACATGTCCGGACAAAGTCGACGTGTACTTTGATAACGTCGGTGGCGAGATTCTTGAGGCCGCCCTGAATCACATCAATCTTCGCGCACGCGTCGTTATGTGCGGAGGAATATCCGGCTATAACGCCACGGAGCCTATGCCAGGGCCCACTAACCTGATGAATTTGGTGACTAACCGCGCACGCATGGAAGGGTTCATTATTCTCGACTACCTGCCGCGCGCAGCTGAGGCGATTGCAGATCTGCTGCAATGGATTGGTGCTGGCGACCTTAAATACCAAATAGATTTGCAGCTCGGCTTCGATAACATTCCTAGCACCCTGAGCCGTTTGTTTACCGGCGAGAACTTGGGCAAGCAGCTGCTGAAGATTGCTGATCCATCCTATACCGATCGCTGATCGGCATTTCATGTAACGCCCTGTGCATAGACGCTAGCGAAGCCCGCGCATGCAAGGGCGTGTATGGGACTTAACCGCGATACCTAAAGACATATAAGGCAAACGCATGACTCAACATTCTCCGGATGCCCACGTGCTCATCGCGACTCAGACTAGGGGGTTCTATGAGGGTTTCAACCCATGGGTAGCCGCGGTACCCAAGTTCGTTATCGCCGCCCTGCTCATCTGGGTGGCTTCGTCGCCGAGCGCAGCGGGCGCTCAGCTTCTGGCACTGCAAAGTTGGTCTACCGCATCCTTCGCGCCTTGGTAAATGCTGGTAACGGCGTTTTTAACCCTGGCCTGTCTGGGCTTGGCGCTTTGGCCAAGCACGGGTCGACTTGTGCTGGGCAAAACAGGAGAGACTCCGGAGTTTTCGCGTTTTACCTGGTTGTCCATGATGTTCGGCGCAGGTATCGGCGTTGGCATGCTGACTTATTCAACCGCAGAGCCAATCTTCCACTTCACCACCAACCCTGAGACCATCCAGGGGCTGGCTCAATCTCAAGATGCTGACAATGTGCGTAATGCCTATAAATGGGCACTGCTGCATTACGGCCTCACCCCTTGGGCCTGTTATGGCATCGTCGGCATGGCGCTTGGATATCTGAGCTATGCCAAAGACATGCCTCTGACCATTCGATCCGGACTGCAGCCAATATTCGGCAGGCGCCTCTCTGGCTGGCTGGGACACTTAGTCGATATCGCCGCCATTCTGGCCACATTAATCGGCCTTGGCGTCACCATCGGCTACGGGGTTTCGCAGTTCGCAGCAGGTTTGTTCAACATCAGCGGTATGTCGTTTTTGATGAACGACAGTGGTCAACCAACACTAAATGCACAGCTCTTTGGGCTAATACTCATCGTCAGCGCATCCTGTATTTCGGCCTCATCAGGCATTCAGCGAGGCATCAAGTGGTTGTCTAACATCAATATGAGCCTCTCCATTTTCCTCGTAGGATTCTTTATCCTTTTCGGCTCCACTGTCTTCGCGGTGACCACATTTGGTTATGCGATATGGGACTATTTGCTGGCGCTGCCAAGCATGTCGGTCACGGTTTGGAACGACACGAGCACCGAAGTCGGCAAAGCCCTGCAGGACTGGCAGGGCGCTTGGAATATTTTTTACTGGGCATGGTGGATCGCCTTCGCGCCTTTTGTTGGTCTGTTTTTGGCAAGAGTCTCTCGCGGGCGCAGCGTCAGAGAATATGTGTTGGGCGCGATAATCGTGCCGTCCATGGTTTGCCTAACGTGGCTTGCATTTGTTGGCGCCACCGCCATAGACCTTGAACTGCAGGGGATTACTCAAGGGGCCATTGTCAAGGCAGACATCTCCTCCCAGCTCTTCACGACGATCAATTTGATGTTACCGCCCGACCTTGCGGTCGCATTATCGGTCATCGTCGTTGTCTTGCTGCTGACCTTTCTTATTACGTCCGCTGATTCCGGCATATTGATCATCAACACCTTGGCCTCGGGCGGCAACCAACACCAAAAAGGTAAGCGCCATATTGTGGTATGGGGTGCGATTTTCACCCTGCTGATTGGCGCTCTGCTGACAGCCGGTGGCTTGGGGGCGCTTCGGTCTGCCATGATCATTGGTGCGCTGCCGTTTTCAGCGGTCATGGCGTTAATGGCCATATCGCTGGTAAAGGTCATGCGACAAGATATTCAATCGTCAGTCCAGTCTTAGACCAAGTCTGTGATCTCTTCTGACTTGTTCGGGGTGCGACCCAGCCTGACCTCTGGTGCGAGCACTTCCTTGGTTCCGCTCTCGTCTAGGGGCTCTGAATAATAGCCCAGGGCGTACTCGCCCTGGGTATAGCCCAACAGTTCCTGCAGCCTTGGGTCGAACGCTTTCGCCAATTCAGGAGGACAGGAGAGATACTGATTTTCCTCCTGCCGCAGCCAGCCTAGACAGTAGGTGAGATTCAATCCGAGTCTAGGTGCATTCGAGTGGTTAGCACCACCGTGATGGAGAATACTGCCCGTGTAGAAAAAGACCGAGCCTTGACTCATTTCTGCCTGGCAGAATTGATCTGGTGTTGCCTGCCGCTCCCAGGGCCAACGGTGACTACCGGGAACGCAGTGAGTCGCGCCGTTTTCCGCCGTGAAATCCGTCATCGCCCAAATAGTGTTGAGCTGAGGTTCAATGGACTGAGGCAAATAAGCCCCCCAAGCATATCGATCGCGGTGTATGGCTTGCGCCTTGCTGCCAGGGTGTATCTGTATTGTTTGGGTGAGATGCAAAATGATCTTTTTGGTAAACGGTTTAAGAAACGCTTCAGCTGTTCCAAGGGCCAGATCATTCAATATCAGCTCTCGACAAGTTTGAGATCGTGCAGCAAGCGCGCCAGTGCGCTTTGTTCCCTTACCCAAAAAATCGTCCCGTCCCATGGGAGTTCTATCGACGTAGGGCATCACTTCACGGTTGAAGTGCTTAATCGTTTCCTCGTCAATCAAGTCTTTGACGATTACCGCCCCGGCGAGCTCCAGCTCGGCCAAAACGTCGCTTACTGCCGCATCCGGCCCTAATGTTCTGAGCATCAGGCTCTCCTCTCGTTTTCACCGTGCATTTTTAATCTAGTCCGCCACATTCTTCGATGCAACAAGCCAACATCCCCGCTGGCTTTGGAACTGGGCTGGCACCGCCTGCTTTACCCATTAACGATGGTTTCATGACACACAAAAAGCTCAGCACCCTGGGGACGCCGACCAATCGGGCCTCTGCCCGGCATAAACTTTTCGTGAACTTTTTGAATATTGGTCAATATGCAACGTGCATTTTGCGGTCACCTTCTGTTAATTTCCGATTAAAACAATAAAGGATCGCCGCATGAGTTCTGAAAATAGTTCGGGAGATATTTTCGAGCATGAGCGCACAGTGCTAGAAACTTCGTTAGCGCTGATTGACCAAGGTACTGCGTCTGTTGATGACCATCAGAAGTTGGCAAAAGAGTATCAGAAGCTGCTGAAAACAACCCAGCGCATCATCAAACTCAGCGATAAGAGCGAAAAGCGGCTTACAGAACTGTCTCATGAGGCCCAAGAGACCAACCGTCAATTGGAAGGCTTGTCAACGCAGCTATCTAAGTATCTGTCACCGCAACTTTACCAGTCTATATTCACTGGCTCTAAGGCAGTCGCGCGGGTCAGTTCACGCAAGAAACTGACGATTTTCTTTGCAGACCTTTGCTCCTTCACCAATATTGTGGAAAACCTGGAATCAGAGGATGTGGCAGAGATGCTGAATCTGTATCTGGGGACCATGACAGAGATCGCACTAAGCTACGGAGCAACCGTCGATAAGTACATTGGCGACGCCATTATGCTGTTTTTCGGAGATCCTGAATCCAAGGGCATCAAAGAGGATGCCGTAGCATGCGTGAATATGGCGATAGAGATGCAGGAAACCTTGCGCGGCATGCGCGATAACTGGCACCGCTATGGTTTGCAGGAGCCACTGCAAATGCGCATTGGTATCGCGACCGGCTTTTGCACCGTAGGCAATTTCGGCAGCGATTTGCGACTAGAGTATACGGCGGTAGGTGCTGGCGTTAACACCGCGTCTCGACTTGAGACCGCGGCGGATAACGGTGATATTTTGATGTCCTTTGATACGTATTCACTCGTGAGCGACCGTATACCTTGTGAAGAGCAGCAAACCCTTAATCTTAAAGGTATCGGGCAAGTCCGTACCTTTAAACCACTTCGTGACGAGGATAACAACCCGTCCAGGGTTTCCCTTGAGATTGGCGAATCGGCTATAAACACGGACATCAGTTCGCTTGCACCCGACCAACTCGCTCGAGCTCAGCAGTCCTTGGCAAATGCGCTTCAGCGGGTCGAGGCCCATTTGGAGCACAACAACGTGCAAGAGTCGCTGCTATAAGTGCTCGCCCTCAGCATTATTCGGAATATGAGAGGTGATCGGCCTCTGCTTTGTTATCAATCAACGACGATCCTGTCGATGAGACTAAGAGACGTAGCCGCGGTAAACGAAGACCGGGCCGTTTTCGGTATCGGCGATCTCAAATTCAAATCGTTGTACCCGACGCGCCATTTCTATGAAACCCAACCCTGCGCCCTTAGAGCCTTCAGGTGGACCGCTACGCAATCGATCCTTGTACATCTTACGAAGCTCTTTGGCGTCTTTCATGCTCAGTTCAAGCAGCGTGCTTTCTAAGGCCGTGCGCTTAGTTGAGTCAATAGCGTTGACGGCTTCGATGAGGAATCCATCGTCTTCGGTCACGCTAATTGCGATGGTACCCACACCCTCCCCTGTATCTGCTCGAAGTGTCGCGTAGCGAATGATGTTTTGCGCCTGCTCGACAAACACACCGAAAACGCGCTTGGCCACCCCTTCGTCGGATTCCGACTCACTCAACTGTTGTCTAACAGGATTAGAGATTGAGGTAAGCAGGTCCTCGGATAAGGGCCCGGAATAGCAAAAAAGAGTCCTTCGAGCCTGCATAAATTTATGCAGTTCGAGAGTTTCGTCGTTAATCATAGGTTCGCTCCGATTAGGCGCAAGTTTTATACGTGCTGTCGAGTTATTCGGCCTCGCTCTCGCCTTCGCTTGGCACCTCAACACCGACCAATTCAAATTCGCAGGACTCCATATCTTCGGCGAAATCCTCACCCGCCTCTAGCATCGTGTCGTCGTCTAAACGGTAGTTCCATTTGATCTTTACCGCTAAACCTGACGCTGCCTTTTCTTCGAAGAACTCAAAAAAATCGAACAGAAATTTTGCGGATGAGCTGTTGAAATAGAACAGTTCCATTTCAACCCGATAGGCGCCGCTATCCGGCACCAAGGACCGTAAAGAGCTCATCACGGGAGCCGAAAACTCTTGAATGTTCTCCGGATAGCATTCCCCAACAATGCGACATGCCGCTTCACTTATTTCAATATGCGGTGTTCTCTGTGTTGCTGCTTGTTCCACCTTCAAATCTCCTCTGCATCTCTAACGACGATTTCGTCGCTATCCCCATTAATCGAAAACGCGAGCAAGGTTAGATCGTCGCGGTAAGGAGCCCCCCCGCGATACAGATCAACATTAGTCATAATGTTATTTACCAAGCCATCTGGTGTGGTTTGAGTCGAGTTCTGGAGTGTCCGCAAGACCCTGCGACGCCCAAAGGCTATCGGACGATCCTCTGCACTCATGACGTCCGTAACACCGTCGGTAAGCATCACAAATGCCCCTTCGGGATTATCAATCACATGGGTGTTGAACTGGAACGCACCGACTGAACGGGACGAGCCGACAGACTTTCGATCGCCCTTAATTTCTGACGCTCCGGTGTTATTGACGCGGAACAGCGAGGATTTAGCGCCGGCAAACTCGAGTCGCTGCTGCTTGCGATGGTAGATACAGACTCCGCCATCGAAGCCCTCATCAATCTTCTCGTTTGCACTGTCTTGCTGGCTGAGGGTCTCCATCACCAAGCTATGTGCCTTGGTTAAATAATCCCCAGCATTTTGTTCTTCGTGCTCGTCTATTGCCCGCTCGAGTACGGATCGCGCGATGATCGAGAGGAAGGCGCCGGGCACACCATGTCCCGTACAGTCTACTACTGCGATATACACCCGATCTGGCAAGCTATGAACGAAGTAGATGTCTCCGCCCACCAAATCTCGTGGCCGCCAATGCACCTTGAACGAGATATCGCCAGGATATTGTTTGGGTAGTAGCGCATTTTGCAAACGCGCCGCGTAACGGATTGAGCTGTCGATTTCGTCACGGGTTCTGACCAACTCTTCAGTTCGAGCATTGATCAGCGAGCTTACCTCGTCAGACATCCGCGAGAAGGCGACGCTCATCAGCTCGATCGAGGCACGCTCCTTTGTGGTGTCGTCTCCGGTATCGACTTGTTCACGCATATGCTCGATATCCTGGATCATTAACTCCTTGGCACCGCCCTCCAATTGACCGGCTAGGATTTCCATTTTCTCGAACATAATGTTGTCGCGTTCGATTCTGCGACGCGCCCTATCGGCGCTTTGTTCTTCCGCTTCGAGCAATTTCTCTCGATATTGATCAATAGCCTCTGACAGACGCCCTACTTCGTCGCTGTCTGAGGCCAACAGGCGATTTCGCTCAGGCATCTCAGCAGACAGGTCGCCCTCTGCCATCCCGCGCAGCACATCTATCGCAACCTTAATTTGGCCAAAGGCACCCCATATTAGGGCAAGAATCACCGAAACAACGATCACGACAGTGGTAGCGAGGCGAATGGCAGTATTAATCTGGGTATCGTTTTGTTGGGCGATATTTTCGCTTTGGTCTTTGAATATGAGCAGGCTAATTTCTTCGGCTGTGGCCTGATAGCTCAGGGGTATCGACGTGATGGATACGCCCAAATCGGTAATGACTTCACTGAATGTGGCGTCTGAGGACTCATCTGCCAGCCGAGCTCCTTCTACAATCAGCTTGCGAAGATTTGCAACGCCATACTCGGTGGAATCGTTCCCGCCGTCATCGTAGTAATCATTGAGACTGATACTCTGCCCGCTTGAGCGAACGGCGAGACGCACCTCGAAGTCTTCGCTGAAGAGTTCTAGGTTATCGACCAGGTTCTTCCCAATCACGACTAAGGCGACTGCTTCTTCATTCGCGTCCAATACGCCAAAAGACAGCGAATCATTAATCGAAAGCGGTTTTTCACCGTTGGTGTCGGTAATCCGGACGATATTTCTGGTAGGACGTTGAATAGCATTGCGCAAAAAGCTGTCAAAGTTCAGGAAGAAGTCTGGGCGCGCAGATTTTCCGCAAGGATCCGCGCCATGAAGGAATAACCCTGATAAGCAGTAAACCTGTCTCCCGGTTACGGTATAAGCCATGACAAAGCTGATTTCTTCTAGATCAACAGCGTCCATGAAAAGCTGATCAAAATAATCTCTGGCGATATCGGGCCGATCAGCGGCGAGTGCAGCGATCAGTGGATTATCTGCACCGTCATCATTGAAACCATTGTCCAGTGGATCCCAAAGTTGGGTTATCTCTGGAGCTCCTAGCTCCGGGTCGAACCGTTCGACGGTACGCTGAAACTGTGAGTCTGACGCCGAGAGCCAGGCAGCGCTGTAGGTCTGAGCTAACGAGTCTGAGGTGAACTCATCCGAAGCGTCTATTAGGTTGTTAGCGGAGAAGTAAAAAATAGAGCAAAGCACGCCGATGCCAGCGAGCAGTAGAGCGAGAAGTTTGTTTCTTATGGACATATTTTTCTTGTTTATTTGCCAGTCAGTAGGACTCTGTGGATTCGTTCGTGTTTAGGCGCCCTCTAACACGTAGGCCACAGTCATTTGTACATCATTTACCTGAGTTGCCTTGCCGTCGACCAAATAGGGAGCGAACTTTAGGGTCTCCATATATCTCATGGCCGAACGGTCGAACATACGACGCGGCTTCGACTCTACGATTACGGCCCCTATCGCATTGCCTTCCACATCAACAGAGAAACGCACCAGTACTGAACCACTAACCCCATAAGACCTAGCTCGTCTAGGAAAAGTCGGCGTTCCTCTATCAACCAGCTCGACCTCCACCGAGCCGACTCCTGCGACTTGACCCTCGTATGTTTCAGCAGCCCAGCTAGGCGCAATGACGGCGGCGCTCACAGCGACCAAAAGACCAGCGACAAATCTCGTAAACATATTTTCTCTCACGGATGGCTTCGAATTCTTGTTTTTGTTTCGCCGCCCGCCTTCGGCGATAAGCAGGCGCTCCAACCAGAGCATGTTACCCATTTGTTCACATCGACGTAAATATAAGTCGAGCGACTTTATTCGGTAATTCTTCTAGTTTTTGTCGGCCGTTCATGGCAAGGGAGAAACCAGATCACCTTCGGCTGGGAGACAGATGTGCCGCTATTGTTATCATTGAATTGGCGTCGCAATCTACAACTAGACCACTGAATCACCAGAGGGTGTCCCGATATTGCTGAGTGAGCAAACGAATATTGCCCCCAAGAGGACGATCACCCAAACCAAGAACAGCCAGAGCAAAAAAACAGGCAATACCGCCAACGCCCCGTAAAGCACGTTGTAAACGAAGTATTGCGAGAATCCTGCGAATAGAGTGAACGCAAGCTTAAACGCCAAGGTAGTTAGCACTCCTCCCAGCAAAGCTTCACGGGGACGGACGACCGCATTGGGCACGAAGGCAAAGAGGCTGCTGAATAAAATTAACAGGCAGAGCGTGGGCAAATGATTCAGCGCCATGGGCGCCAAACCGATAACATCTGCCTTGGCCAGCAAAGGCAGCGACAGCAGATAGGCTGAAGCAGAGATTCCAGTCAAAACCAAGGCGGGGCCGACGGTGAGAAGCACGATCAGCGACAACAATC
>JADHNQ010000009.1 GCA_016779425.1 Pseudomonadales bacterium
CGCGACCATTCGGCGGACCAAAAAAACGGTAAAACTCTTCTAGCCTCGGATCTCTGGGCCTGTTCGAGTTGCGATCGTTCGAGGCCTCACCAACGGTGCTGATATTCACAACCGCCGCCTCATTTTTCTTAACCAATTTGGTAAAATCTGGTAAATCAGCCTTAACGGATGACGATAGCCCAACACTCACCAACGCAGCGAAGAGCCAAACCATCACTGATCCTGGACGGGAGCGACTGCTGTTCGCCCACTGAAGATGAGTGGATGAGGCGGTAAGACTGGCGATGCCCATAAGGCGCTCCTTCTGATATTCGTTTAGTTCTAGTTCGTTATGCTTCGATGATCTAGCTCAGGCTCGATTAGCGAGCGTAAACGTGGCAGGAATAGCAATACGCTGACTCGTGCCCAACAAAATCTAAGTACTCTTAGTGGTTTCGATAGTGGGTACCATGCCAGACGCTTTCAAGGCGCGATCAACTTCAGGCAATACTCTTCTGGCGAGAATACCGCCGAGGATACAGGCGACGGCCATACCCAGAAGTAATGTTCCAGGCCCGTATGACTGAAAAGACAAACGTTGCAGCACCCAAACAAGCGTCCCTAGCACCAACAGTGGCACGCCAAAGAGCGTAAGAGCGAGGCGATTGAGGAGTCCTGCAGAGACGATGATTTCACCAACGTTCGCTTCGGATGAGGGTCCCGCTAGGACGTGGCAGGGTGAAGGACATTTGGTGCATGCGCCAATCGCCGGATTCAACTGCAGACTGTCTTGTTCATAAGACCACAAGACTGGACGACGTAGCTCGGTCATAAAAACTCTTCGAGATGCAAAATGGTGGGAGGAATCATGCGATGCTGAGATTGTTCAGTAGTATCCGTTCCTCGAGCTGCAGATAGTAAACCAATATCGAGAACTCAAACCCGCCGGAAACACTCTTTTACAAAAAAGCACATTTGCTAACTCAAACACCGAAGTCCTTGACCCATGGCGCACGCTCAAGCAAGGCATGCTTGAATAGGTCACGACCGGGACCATCGAAAAGCCTCATCGAGTCAAACGCGCCATCGACATTAAAAGAAACCTCGAAGTAGCCCAGACCAGAGTACGGATGGGTATAGATTCCAACGATACATGTCAGCGGATACTCTCTTTCAAAAAGCGCGCCCGAGGCAACCAGGGACGAGGGTGTGAGTCTTAAACAAAGCGGACTCTTGAGTAAATACCAGAAAGCGGCCAGGCCGCCGCCTACCAATATCCAGAGAATGATGAGTAAACCGGCATTCACTAGGGCTAGGTCATCACTGATGGCCATACTAGCGATACCAATAAATCCCCCGGTAAACGCCAAACCAAGAGGTAAAACCCGACGCATCATGACCCAGGAAATTTTTTTGATGAGGTTGTACTCAACATCAGGCTCTCTTGAAAGATCTCGTACACCCTCTTCATATCGGGGTATGTCACTGTCGAGATCAAACCAATCCGCCGAGTGCGACATCCAAGTGTGGGCAACTTCCTTGGCCCTTAGCTGCGTATCTAACGAACCCAGGCGCAAGATCACATGATCTCGCCCGTCTCGCTTAGCGTATATGTGGGTGCCGCAGTTGCTGCAAAAATAGCGATGTTTGCCAGAAGAGGATTCAAAGCTGTTGAGATGCTTGTCGCCGCTTATCCTGAATTCCGCGGCCGGCACCCGAGCAACGCTGGAAAATGCAGAGCCATGGGCTTTGCGACAGGTTGTGCAGTGACAGTGAACGACGCCCCTTACCTCGGCAGAAAATTCATAGGCCACATTGCCACAGAGGCAGCTACCTGAAGTCATTTGTTATCTCTCTCGTGCCGACACGGTGTCGAGAGCATCTTCTGTAGGCTGCGCAAGTTGCTGCGGGGCTCGATTAATGAACTCAATCCAAACTTCGTCCATCTCTGGCATCCATGCCTTGAGGAGCGGCGATGCCGCCTTCCGGGCCGAGAATCCTCGAGCTTCCTGCAGGTAACGAAAAAAGAACGCAGATACCCGCGCGTTTACAATGCAGTGCACCCAAACTTTTCGATCCTTTAGAGCATCCATGTAACCGGTAAATTCCCGATAATGATTTTCGCTGGGCGCGCCGAAAAGTACTGGAATGTGTATGAAGGTCATGCCCAATGTGGTGACGAGACTTCCCTCTGTACAAATCGATTGCTTGTGATCGGGCATGCCCAAATTAATTATCACCTCGTAGCCCTGGGACGCGATCTCTCGAAACTGTTCTGAGGTCGGTTGGCCCGATGAAGCGATCAGATCAGTGAATTGATAGTGGTTTGTAATGTTCATCCGTCTCTCTGCACACGTTTCTCTGCACACGTTTCTCTGCATGCGTTTCTCTGCATGCGTTTCTCTGCATGCGTTTCTCTGCATGCGTTTCTCTCGGGCGCCATTTGCTCATACGATCTACCCGACAATATTCCAAGCGTGACAAGCCAATGTGCCTGAGTTTTTGTCACCTCAAAAGTGACAGACTTCACAGAACAGAAATTCTTATTCAGCGGTTACAAACACGTCGATGAGCGGCGAATTCGAACCGAGTTTTTCGACGCAGCCGCATCACATCATGCCTTTCATTGCCATCAGGCTATACTGGCCGGACTACAATACTTTTTGCTTGTTATGTCACAGCGTTTCAATACCGATGTTTTGATTATTGGCGGGGGCGCCGCGGGCCTGTCTGCGGCCCTGACGTTGTCCCAGCATGTGCGCGTCACGGTGCTGTGCAAGGGCGATATAACTACGGGGTCATCCCATTGGGCCCAGGGCGGGGTCGCCGCGGTCACCGACCCAGAGGACAGTTTTGAGGCTCATATCAAGGACACCCTCGACGCAGGCGGCGGTCTGTGCGACCCCGATGTGGTTCGCGCCACGGTCAACGCCGGACCGGAAGCGATTGCTCAGCTCAACGAATGGGGCGTCAATTTCGATACCGAGGGAAACTCCCTTCACCTAACTCGTGAGGGCGGGCACTCCTTCCGCCGGGTAGTCCATGTCGCCGACGCGACGGGAAAAGCCATTACCCAGACCCTCACGGATCAGGTCCTGGATAACGGCAATATCGAGCTCTTTAACGATCGCGTTGCGATTGACCTGATCAACCTGTCTACGCTGGGCCGGCACCACAGCCGCTGCGCTGGCGCCTATGTGTTGAATCGAACCACCGGGCGTGTGGAGGTATTTCAATCACGGTTCGTTATTCTGGCCACTGGTGGTGCAAGCAAGGTCTACCTGTACACGAGCAACCCGGACAGTTCGACCGGCGACGGCATTGCCATGGCTTGGCGTGCGGGCTGTCGGGTGGCAAATATGGAGTTCAACCAGTTTCATCCGACCTGCCTGTATCATCCCCACGCCGGGTCTTTTCTGATTTCCGAGGCCGTTCGAGGTGAAGGTGGCGTGCTGCGACTGCCCAATGGTCAACGCTTTATGCAGCGTTTCGATGAGCGCCGGGAGCTTGCACCGCGGGATATCGTCGCGCGCGCTATCGATCACGAAATGAAGCGCATTGGCGCCGACTGTGTTTTCCTTGATATCAGCCATTTATCAGCAGAATTCATCCGCGGCCACTTTCCCAACATCGCCCAGCGCTGCGCAGAGCTGGGAATCGACATTACCAAGGAGCCCATCCCCGTTGTGCCCGCAGCCCACTACACCTGCGGCGGCGTGGTGGTTGATGAACACGGTCGTACCGATGTTCCCAATCTCTATGCCATTGGCGAAGTCAGCTGCACAGGGCTGCACGGTGCTAACCGACTCGCCAGTAACTCTCTACTGGAGTGTCTGGTCTACGGTCAGAGAGCGGCACAGAAGATCATAGGCTCTTTGGACAAACCCCAGAGTTTTCCCTACATACCCAAGTGGGACGAATCCAAGGTTACCGACTCCGACGAGTCAGTGATTATTGCTCACAACTGGGACGAGCTGAGGCGGTTTATGTGGGACTACGTGGGTATTGTGCGCACAGACAAGCGATTGATGCGTGCCCACCGCCGGATTGAACTTCTGAAACAAGAGATACAGGACTACTACGCCACATATCGTGTCACCAATGATCTCATTGAGCTTCGCAATCTCCTGCATGTGGCGGATTTAATTGTGCGCAGCGCGCTTAAGCGTAAGGAGAGCCGAGGGCTAAATTACAATATGGACTATCCCGGTCAGACCGATCGACCCGCCGATACCATTTTATCTCCGGGTAGCCTTGATAGCCTCATTGTGGAACCCGGCGTGCAGTCAGTAGTTCGATAAGCCTCTGCTAGCGGCAAACTAAGCCTTACCCTGCGTAATGAGCCTTCGCCGGATGTCGGCATAGACCGGCGCAGAAACTTCGTCTTTGAACACCCAGTACCAGCCGCCATCTATTGCGGCATAACCCACGCACCAGGGAGACATCCAGCTGCGTAAGGGCATGCCGACGAGAGGTTTATAAAAAACCGAGCGTTTGTTGGCTAACTCCCTGCCTTCGACTTCAGGGGAAAATTCAGACCGCGTGGGTAGTTCGACGTTGACAGATCCATTCACTCGAACTGACCGCAGCGCGTGGGTGGCGAAAACACAGGCTAGTCCGAGGCCGGTGATTCCCAGCAGGGCGTATAACCCATAACCCGAACAAAGAGCCCAAAGCGAGGTACAGGTTCGCCGCATGCGCCCGGGCACTAAGGCAAGCTGGTCAGAGTACGCCGTCGTAGGAGATGATTTTTTCGACCAATTCGCTAACCAGGGGATCATCCGACGCAATACGGCCCTGCAGCAGGTCGTATAAATCCACGTCTTCCCAATCCAGAAGTTTTTCATACAGCGCTTGTTCGTCATCCGAAAGACTGTGAAAGCAGTCGCGCACAAAGGGCACCAGCTTAAGCTCTAGCTCGGTCAACCCTCGGCGGCTTCGCCAATAAATGTGTTTTAAATCTGCGGGTATCACGGAACTCTCTCAGGTTATTGCATTTGTAGGCGGCGATCAGGCAGTCTGAACTACTTAATCTGTAAGACGGAAGTACCACGTGGACACATGGTCCGACGCACGCATCGTCAGCCTTAAAGGCCAAGGGGTCAAAGCATTCTTGCAAGGCTATCTTACCTGTAACAGCGACCGCATCAGACAAAACGCGCCCACGCCTATGACACTGTGCAACTTGAAAGGCCGGGTTATCGCGAACGGTTGGGCAATTGGCGATGACGAGCGCGTCTTGCTCGTTGTCCATTTCTCCGTCGCCGCCGCGTTGGCTGCTTTCTTGAAACCCTATGCCATGTTTTCGAAATGCAGCGTAGAGGCACACAATCACGCTGTTGCCGTGGCCTCTAGCGCCAGCGGCTCAAACTCGTTCACAGATCATTGGTGCTTTGCGCACAACTTGCTGGATGCCTCGCGATCTGATGCGGACGATCAATCCAGCGCCATCGCTCGCGCCTTGGTCTCAAACAAATTTGCTTGGGTGAGCGACGGTGTCGCAGGCAAGTTCCTACCCCAGGTGCTGGGCATGCACGAGGTCGGTGCCGTGGACTTTGACAAAGGCTGTTACCTGGGCCAAGAAATTGTCGCGCGAGCCCAGTTTCGCGGCGCAGTAAAGCGCGGTATCGATGTCTTTGAGTGGCACGGTCAGACGCCGAAGGCAGGAGACGATTGGACGGACAGCGCACATGGCAAAGGCACAGTGATCTTTACCGCGGCAACGGTGAATGCCGACAGTGGCCAGGGGGTTTGGGTAAGGAGTTTGTAGGCTTCACGTTTTTGTTCGAAGTCGCCTTAAAACAAACACGCTTGCGTCGCTAAATCTCGACATCGAACTTCTTTAGATACCAGAGCGCAAATGGCACCTCCATCAGGAGGAATGTCACGACAGAAAATAGAAACCAGTTTACCTCTCCAACGAGCAAGTCGAATTGATGATTGGTTCCCCAGAACAAAAATCCGGCGACGATTACCGATGTAGCTGTCGCTAACAAATCACTCTGCATCAGCTTGCTTATGTTGTTACCCACGGTGCGGGGATAGATGAGAAAGTACGCCAAAATCAAAATAACGCCATTCAACATGAGCAGTACAGTTTCTGGAGAGTAGGTCACTTTTACGAACCTTGTTTTTACTATCCCGCAGATTCGATATCCAATAGATCACCAAGCGGATGTGATCGCGCTGCCCCCTCCCAATGGCCAACAAAGTGTTCGTCTATTAACGACTGTGAAAGGTCATCAATACTCGTAACCGACCACGTCGGTGACTGGTCCTTATCGATCAGCAATGCTCTGACCCCCTCGGCAAAGTCGGGTCGCGAAAGACAGTTTGTGGCGATGGCAAGCTCGGTCATAAAGCATTCTGCGAGGCTCAAAGTCGGACTCAGGCCAAGCTGTTTGAAAATAATTCCCGCGGTCACGGGGCAGCCGCTGCGCAAACTGGCGATACCCCTATCCATCCATTTGGAGGTGCCTTCGAGGGCAAGGATGCTGTCGAAACATGCTTTGAGGTTACTAAGATCAATGGTCTCGACATCTACCTCGGCAACATCACTTGATGGCATCCCACCGGCATGGGTCTGTGTAGCGAGGTAATTTTTCAGGACCTCTCTATTTGCACCTGGGCTACCGACTTGCCAATGAAGTTGCTTCAACCCCTCAAGAAAGTCTGCTCTTCCTTCGTGGTCTATCAGATGGGTGCCGACACCGAGTGCTAGCGCATCTGTCGCGTTGACCTGACCGCCGGTCATGGTGAGCAATGCCGCGATTTTTGGCGGCAAATTACGCATTACCACCGTGCCGCCTGCATCGGGAAATAGACCGATGGTGATCTCAGGAAACGCTAGCCGCGTACGCTGAGTTACCACGCGAAAGTTTGAGGCCGAAAAAAGCCCGTAGCCGCCGCCCATCACGATGCCGTGACCGAGGGTGAGCAGGGGTTTTTCGTAGCAGTGCATGATGTAATCAAGGCGATACTCAGCAGCAAAAAATCGCTCGGGGTAATCGTTTACCGTACGGCCAGCCGCCAGGTTTTCAGTGGCGGCATGGTAAAGCGCCTGAACATCGCCGCCCGCGCAAAAAGCCTTGTCGCCTTCGCCAGTGACGATGACGGCGACGACCTCGTCACGCTCTGCCCAGTCCGTCATTTTCGGCGTCATGGCCTCTACGGCGTCGAGAGTCAGTGCGTTCAGTGTTGACGGGATATTCAGACGGGCTTCGGCTACCACGCTGCCGTCGGAGCTTGGGTGCTCGAAAAAAATCACATCCTCGGTACTCATTGCCCTATCTCCCTGTTTATAGCCTTTGCCTTGGCAGCCAGTCGATAGGTGCCAAAGCCTGCTGTTCGAGCAGCCGGTTCGCCGCAGAAAAGTGTTTGCAGCCGAAGAAACCCCGATGCGCCGACAGCGGTGACGGGTGCGGGGCTTTCAAAAGATGGTGTCGCTCTGCAGCCACCTGCGCGGCTTTCTTCTGGGCATAGCTGCCCCATAACATAAAGATTAGCCCTTCACGCCGGTTGGCAAGCCGCTTTACCAGTTCATCAGTAAACTGCTCCCACCCCTTACCCTGATGAGAGGCGGCCTGGGCATGTTGCACACTGAGCACCGCGTTCAGCAGTAATACACCCTGCTCCGCCCAATGGGAAAGGTCACCGCTGGCGCCATTGAAGTCTATGGACTGGCCCATGTCCTCTTGAATCTCGGTGTATATGTTGCGCAACGACGGTGGCAGCGGCTGATCCTTGGGCACAGAAAAACTTAACCCCATGGCCTGATTGGGCCCGTGATACGGGTCTTGACCGATGATCACAATTTTTACCTGCTCGACGGGCACCAGATCCATGGCGGCGAACATTTGTGGCCCGGGCGGGTAGACGCGTTTGCCTGCACGTTTTTCGCTGATCAAAAATTCGCGCAGCGTCTGCATATAGGGCTGATCAAACTGATCGCCGATAAGGCTCTGCCAAGAGTGCTCGAGGGCTACCGTACGGGTCATATCAAGCTGGGGCGCTACTGCGGCCGCATCAGCGGGAACAATAGAACGTCCCGAATGGAAGGTGCATTGGTGAGCAGCATCACTATCCGATCAATACCAATACCCTCACCCGCCGTTGGCGGCAGTCCGTACTCTAGCGCAGTGATGTAATCTTGATCGAAGTGCATGGCTTCGTTGTCACCCTTGGACTTAAGGTCGGCCTGGGCTTTAAATCGCCCTGCTTGATCCACGGGATCATTCAGCTCCGAAAAGCCGTTGGCGTATTCACGGCCACCAATAAAGAGTTCAAAGCGATCCGTCACGTCTGGATTGTGGTCGTTGCGCCGGGCCAATGGCGACACTTCTGCAGGATACTCGGTGATGTAGGTTGGCTGCTCTAAACGGCCCTCCACGAGAGCCTCAAAAACCTCCATTTGCAGCTTGCCAAGCCCCCAGTGGTCTTCGACGGCAATCTGTTTTTCGACGAGCACGCCCCGCAGATGATCGACATTATCTACCGAGCTTTCGGCGACGCCACCAAAACGCGCTAACGATTCGGCCATGGTGACCCGCTGGGGCGATTTAGAAAAATCTAGATCAATCCCCTGGTAGACAATCTGCTGACTACCACAGGCACGCTGGCTGAGTTCCTTCATGAGTTCATCGGTAAGGTCCATCAGGTCGCGGTAATCCGAGTAGGCCTGATAAAACTCCAGCATGGTGAACTCTGGATTATGTCGAGTCGACAAGCCTTCATTGCGAAAATTTCGATTGATCTCATAAACCCGCTCGAAACCGCCCACCACCAGACGCTTTAGAAACAACTCTGGAGCAACCCGCAAATACAGAGGCATATCCAGCGTATTGTGATGGGTCACGAAGGGGCGCGCGGTCGCTCCGCCAGGAATGCTGTGCATCATCGGAGTCTCAACCTCGAGATAGTCGCGCTGATTAAAAAACTCGCGCAGCGTCTGCATTACCATGGAGCGGGTACGAAATACCTCTCGGGTATCTTCGTTCATGATCAGATCAACGTAGCGCTGGCGGTAACGAGTCTCTTGGTCGGTGATGCCATGAAACTTTTCAGGTAGCGGCAGCGCGGTTTTATTCAGCAGCACGACGTTGTCAGCCTGAACGCTCAACTCGCCCTTATTGGTGCGCATGAGCGTACCGCTCACACCAACGATATCGCCCATCTCCCATAGTTGAGAGAAGTCCTCATAGGACTCTTCACCGAGATCGTTCTTGGTGAGATAGCACTGTATCTGACCACTGACATCTTGCAGGGTGACGAAGCTTGCTTTTCCCATCACTCTCCGCAGCATTACTCGACCTGCAACTGCGGTGCGAATGCCTGCCTCTGCTAGTGCTGCTTTGTCTTGGTCGGCATGCTGATCCTGCAGCTCCGCGGCCAATGCTAGACGACGAAAATCGTTCCGATAAACCTTACTTTTCTCTAGCCAAGCCTGCATTTTGGCTCGCCGATTCAGTAAGACATCTCTTTCTTCGCTCATGATTTTCCTTTTCGCTCTTCCGCGGCTTTCGCTCTGCCGGCTAATGCCCTGCTTTTAAGCAGGCTTCCATAAAGGGGTCTAGGTCACCGTCTAACACCTTGTTCGGATCCGTGCGTTCAATCTCAGTACGCAGATCTTTGACCCGTGACTGGTCCAGCACGTAGCTACGTATCTGGCTGCCCCAGCCGATATCCGCCTTGGCATCCTCTATGGCCTGCTGTTCGGAGCGACGCTCCTGCAGTTCTAGCTCATACAGTTTGGCTCGCAGCTGCTTATAGGCATTGTCTTTGTTCTGATGCTGGGATCGCTCGCTTTGACACTGCACCACGGTATTGGTGGGCAGGTGGGTTAGCCGCACGGCCGAATCTGTGCGATTAACGTGCTGCCCGCCGGCGCCGCTGGCGCGATAGGTGTCTACGCGAACGTCCGCAGGATTAATCTCAATTTCGATATTGTCGTCAATCTCGGCGGAGACGAAAACAGAGGCGAAGGAGGTATGGCGTCGGTTGCCGGAATCGAAGGGTGACTTGCGCACCAGTCGATGCACGCCGGTTTCCGTGCGCAGCCAGCCGTAGGCGTATTCGCCGCTGATCATGACCGTGGCGCTCTTAATGCCGGCCACTTCCCCTTCAGAGACCTCGGTCACCGCGACGCCAAATCCACGCTGCTCAGCCCAGCGCAAATACATGCGCAGCAGCATCTCCGCCCAGTCTTGGGCTTCTGTGCCGCCGGAGCCAGCCTGTATTTCAAGGTAGCAATTGGCGTCGTCTAACTCCCCCTGAAACATACGCCGGAACTCAAGCGTTGCCAGTTGACCTTCAAGACCGCGTAGTTCAAAGGCTACCTCGTCCAGGGCACTCTGATCACCCTCCTCGCTGGCCATTTCTGCAAGCTCGCCAAGATCGTTGAGACTATCCCCCAGCGTGCTGAGCAGGCTGACGACCTGCTCAAGGGAGGCGCGCTCCTTCCCTAACTGTTGGGCACGCTCAGGGTCATTCCAAACATCACCATCGGCAAGCTCTAGCTCAACCTCTTGCAGGCGCTCGCGCTTGTCATCGAAGTCAAAGATACCCCCGAAGCGCGGAGTCGCGTTCTTGCAGGTCTTTTAGATACTCGCGGATGCCGGTGATTTCAGCCATGGAGGGGTCTTTTTCTCGTATTTGCAGGAACAATTTAAGGGCGCGGAGTTTAAGACATCGTCTCTATGTACTCCACTATCAGCTGCAATGTCTGCTGACCACCGTAGTCGTTGAGCGCAGGCTTGTAGACAACGTTTACCCGCTCGGGCTGCTCTTCCAGGGGGGGCTGGCGAAAAGCGATGGCGTCGACAAGCTGGTCTTCGGTGCCAAGCACGAGCTTCAAATGATCCTGGCCAACCACGCGTTGATTGACCAGAGTAAACTCACCCGCAAACAATGGTTCTGCAAAGCCATTGCCCCATGGGCCGGCATTTGTCAGCTTGGCCACGGTGTCTAGGTTCAGGTCTTCTTTTTCAAGGGCACCATCGGTGAGCAGTACCGCGTCCATCATGTCCGGGGTAACCATCGCCCTGACCGCCTTATCAAAAGCTTTCTGGAAACGCGGCAGATGCACCCGCTTGATGCTCAGCCCTGCTGCCATGGCATGGCCACCAAACTTCAAAAGCAAACCCGGCCGCTTGGTTGCAATGCTGTCCAGCAAGTCACGAATGTTCAGCCCATCAATACTGCGCGCCGACCCCTTCAGTTCGTCGGAGCCCTCAGATGCATCAGCGAAAACAATCGCAGGGCGATGAAATTTTTCGCGCAGCCGACCCGCCACGATGCCAACGACTCCCTGATGAAAGCTCTCGTGATACACGGCGATGCTCACTTCGTTCGGATCTGGCGTGATTTGGGTCAGAATCATTTCGGCATCTGCCACCATGCCCTGCTCTATGTCGCGACGGGTCTGATTCAAACTGTCTAGCTCTGCAGCGAGCTGGGCAGCTTCCGTTGGATCGTCCGTCACTAGGCAGCGTATTCCCACGCTCATGTCTTGCAGGCGCCCGGCTGCATTAAGCCGTGGCCCGAGTGCGAAACCCATATCTGAGGCTGACAGCGTGGCGAGATCGCGTTTACCAACCCGCGCCAGAGCCGCGATGCCCGGGCGGGTCATGCCGCGTTGAATACGCAGGAGCCCCTGATGCACCAAAATGCGATTATTCTGATCCAGCGGCACCACGTCGGCCACCGTACCCAAGGCCACTAGGTCTAGATATTGCGCCATATTCGGTTCATCAATCCCGCGAGAGGCGAAGTAATTTCGCTGACGTAGAACTTGGCGCACCCAACTCAGCAGGTAATAGGCAACGCCAACACCCGCCATCGCCTTGCTCGCGAAGCTGCTATTACCCACATTGGGATTTACTAATGCGTATGCGTCAGGCAGTACCTCGCCGGGCAAATGATGGTCTGTGACGATGACATCGATATCCAACTCATTGGCTAAGGCGACGCCGTCTACGCTGGCGACGCCGTTGTCGACGGTGACGATGACTCGAGGCTGCATTCCAGCTGCAAGCTGCACAATTTCCGGCGACAGTCCGTAGCCGTAATCGAATCGATTGGGTACCAAAAACTCTACACGCCTGGCGCCCATGGCACCCAGAGCCAACAGGCATAGGGCAACCGATGTGGCGCCATCAGCATCGAAGTCACCGACAATCAGGATTTTTTCGTCTCCCTCAACCGCATCCGCAAGACGCAGAGCAGCCTTGTCGATCTCTGGCAGATCCGCAGGCGATAAAAGATTGGTGAGGCCTTTTTCTAGTTGGGCTAACTCGGTAATGCCGCGGGCGGTAAAAACTCGATCCAGCAGATCATCATCCAGTCCCAAGCGATTGGTGGATTGACGTGTTTCGATACGCAACGTAACGCTCTTGATCAGAGAGTCGGTGCGACTCGCAGACGCACGATATCTGCTGCCACGATGTCCAGGCGCTGCAATTGCTCCAGAGCAGCGTTCATCGTGCTCTCAACCGCGTTATTGGTAAGCAACACGATATCCACTGCTGACTGCTTTGATGAGGCTTCATGCTGAATAGCAGCATCAATGCTGATCGAAAACTCGGACAATGCCTGGGTCACCTGGGCGAATACGCCGGGCTGATCGACCGTTGGGATACGCAAGTAATTCGCGCAGCTCACGTCACTCATAGAGACCAAGGCAGGTTGATCGCTCAACCGTTCACTGGATTGGTCTGATTCAGATGGCACGCCGATCCCGTTGCCCGAGGCCATGAGAGCGCCTAGAGCAAGAACATCAGACAGTACCGCAGAGGCTGTGGCCTCCCCTCCGGCACCCGGACCACTGAACAAGGTCTCGCCCGCACCGTCGCTATTGATCTGTACTGCATTCATCACGCCATTGACGTTGGCCAGTAACGCATCGCCAGGCACCAAGGCACAGTGCACACGGGCTTCGACCCCCGCATCGGTATTTTGAATGATGCCTAAATGCTTGATCTTAAAGCCCAGCTCCCGAGCGAAGCGAATGTCGGCTACGGTGACATGCCGTATACCCTCAACAAACACGGCGGAGAGGTCGTAGGAACCAGTGAATCCCAGGGCAAGCAGAATGGTCAGCTTATGGGCGGCGTCGATACCGTCGATATCAAAACTCGGATCCGCCTCGGCATAACCCAATCGTTGAGCCTCCGCCAGCACCTCGTCAAATGCGGTGCCATTGGCTTCCATCTCACCAAAAATGTAGTTGCAGGTGCCGTTGATGATGCCAAACAACCCCGCCAAGCGATTCGCGGCGAGGCCACCGGTGAGGCCCTGAATGATTGGGATGGCTCCAGCCACCGCCGCCTCGAAACGCAGTAGCTGCCGACCACGACCAGCCATGAGCTCATTGCCATGCGCTGCCAGTATGGCTTTGTTCGCTGTAACCACGGGCTTATAAGCGGTCAGACTGCGACGAATCAAATCCAGCGCAGTTGTGTCGCCACCTATTAGCTCCAAAATCATATCGACATTGGGGTCAGTGAGTAGGTCTTCGATATCAGTACTGAAGTGAGCACCCTGCAGATCAATTTCCGGCTTCGCTCGGCGACTTGCCACTCGCACGACGCGTAGCGAGATTCCACTGCGCTGCCGCATGAGCGCGTTATTGCGGCGGATCAGTTCCAGGACGCCCTGGGCCACCGTGCCCAGCCCAGCGATGCCAAGTTTGATTTCAATCAAGGTCGTCTCTCTGCTGTTTTTGGTTGTCGAGATGCATGTGGGCTAGAGGCTGAGACCGAGCCGCTGAGCCAACTGCTGGGCGGGAATGTAGCCTGGGAACATATCGCCGGAACCAGTAACGATAGAAGGCGTGCCACTAACCCCCAATCGCCGACCCAAGGCAAACTGCTCATCTACCGGGTCGGTTGGGCAGTCTCTCTGAGCTATTCGCTGACTGTTTTTGGCGCGGGTCATGGCCGAGGCTGGATCGCTTGCACACCAAACCGACCGCATCGTCGATGCCGTTTCAGATTCAAGACCCTCTCGCGGGTATGCGAGATATCGCACTTCAATACCCAGTTCGGCGTATTGGTCAATCTCGTTATGCAATTTTCTGCAGTATCCGCAGTCCACATCGGTAAAAATGTTGACGACCGCTCGGCGTTCGCCCTTGGCTGGAAAAATCACCATATCGGATAGGGAAACCTGATCCATCAGCGCCTTGCGCTGTGTTGCCCTACGCTGCTCGGTAACGTTGCTTAAATCGTCACCGATAGCGTACAGATCGCCAACGATCATATGCCGCCCATCAGCCGTGATATACATCGTCGTGCCATCGGGAAAGTCGACCCCATAGAGACCCTCAACGGCAGCAGGGTATACGGATTCGATGGGCAGATCTGGGCGTATGGCTAGTAGCTTGGCGACGACCTTGTCCAAGTTTTCCTCGCTCGCGCTGGTTTGCGGGTCAGCTCCATGCGCAGTACTCAACATGAGCATTAGAGCGGTAAACACCGCGATGGTTGCGCGAAAGTGCGCTATGGCGTCTCGGGAAAATTGCATTTGCATCGGTCATCCTGTAACTGATCGACCCCGCTAAGACTAGCGCCGATCTTTGTATGGGCATGGCTGTCGTCGAACGCCCTCTAACCTCGCGGGTGATGCTGCAACACGAGATTTTTCAAACGCTGGTTGGCCACATGTGTGTAAATTTGAGTGGTCGACAAGTCGGCATGGCCAAGCATCATCTGCACCGCTCGCAGGTCGGCGCCATTATCCACAAGATGAGTGGCAAATGCATGGCGTAGCGTATGAGGCGATACTTTTTGCTGTATGCCCGCTCGTAATGCATAACGTCGAATGGCATGCCAAAAGGTTTGACGGGTCATCACTCTGCCTCGCCTGCTGGGAAACAGCATGGGCCCGCCCCCTGGCAGAAGCTCGGGGCGGGCTTCTCGAAGGTATCGGGCCAGCCAATCTAACGCCGCCTCGCCAGTAGGAACCAAGCGCTCCTTATTCCCCTTGCCCATGACGCGAATGACACCCTGGCGTTGATTTACATTGGTCAGCTCTAGAGTGACCAGTTCAGTAATGCGCAAACCGCTGGCATAGAGGATTTCCAGCATAGCTCGATCTCGCAAGCCCAGCGGCGTGCCGACATCTGGCGCGTCCAGCAATGCCTCTACCTGATCAGTGCTCAGGGCGCTGGGTAAGGAGCGGCCCAACTTGGGATGATGGATTTGCTGGGTTGGATCAACGACGATTTTTTGCTGCAAAACCAAGTTGCGATAAAAACCCTTTAGGGTGCTTAGCCAGCGGGCGGTGCTCCTCGGGCTAAGCTGGCGCTTGTGCCGATCATTCAGAACCTCAAGAAGATCACTCTCCCCGGCAGCGCTGATCTGATTGATACCCAAGGTCTTCAGTAAGTTAGCGGTATCCGTTAGGTCACGCCGGTAGGCGGACAATGTGTTTTCCGCTAGCCCTCTCTCTAACCAGAGGGATTCGAGGTAGGAATTTATCTCTTCGATGGAATTTGCTTGGCTGCCCATGGAGCAAACATGGCATATCTGAGGCACCTTTTCGAGATCGCCACTTTTCTCAACCCCGAACATGGGAGAGCCAAAGGGGTCGACAACAAAAAAGGCCAGCAGAGCTGGCCTTTGGAATTCGCTTATCTCGAGCTTGCTGATCCGCGGCAAGCACGGTCTGCGCTTGATGCCTAGCCGATTTTTTCTTTGATACGAGCCGATCGACCAGAGCGCTCACGCAAGTAGTAGAGCTTGGCTTGGCGCACATCGCCACGTCGCTTTACTTCGATGCCGCTAATAAGGGGACTGTGAGTCTGGAAGGTTCGCTCGACGCCTACCCCGTAGGAGATCTTCCGCACGACGAATGAGGAGTTCACGCCCCGACTTTTCACGCCGATTACTACCCCTTCATAGGCCTGCAAACGCTCGCGATCGCCTTCTTTCACTCGCACCTGCACAGACACCGTATCCCCAGGACTAAAGTCTGGAACGTCCCTCAACTGGCTGTTCTCGATTTCTTCAATAATCTTGTTTCTTCTCACCATCTTTCTCCACAGGGTGCGGTCCGAGCTGCTGCGCACATGCTGTTAATAGTTGCCTGTCCAGTGGGTCGAACACTCTTCCCGTCAAAAGATCGGGTCGACGCTCCAACGTTCTTTGCAAAGCCTTAGAGCGGCGGTATCGCTTGGTGCGATTATGGTCTCCACTCATCAGCTCTTTGGGCACGCTTTGTGTGCCGACTTTTTCAGGGCGAGTATAGTGAGGGTAATCGAGCGTTCCATCAAGGTGTGATTCGTCAATTACCGACTGTTGATTACCCAATGTGCCAGGCAAATGCCGAGCTATGGCGTCCATGACGACCATGGCGGGCAGTTCACCCCCGCTAAGCACATAGTCACCAATCGACCACTCCTCATCCACATAGGCGCTGACAAAACGTTCATCAATGCCTTCGTAACGACCGCAAATCAAAATGATGCCCTCATCACCCTTACTCGCAATGGCGTGCTGCTGATCGAATCGTCGGCCTTGCGGGCTCATGAACACCACCCGTGTCTGCTGCGGTGCTTGAGCCTTGGCGTCCAGGAGCGCTGCTAACAGGGGCTCTACCATCATGACCATGCCCGGCCCACCACCATAGGGTCTGTCGTCAACTGTGCGATGCTTGTCAGCCGTATAGTCGCGTGGATTGAAACAGCTCAGGCTCAAGTGCCCTGCCGCCAGCGCGCGAGAAAATACACCGTCCTTAGACACTGCATCGAACATTTCCGGCAACACCGTGATAACCCCTAACCACATGACTGTGCTCGCAGCTTCATCAAGACCAATCCGATGGCCAGTTCACGCGCACCTGTTTGGCCTGGGTGTCCACAGATACCACATGCTCCGCAGTAAAGGGTACGAGGATAGCGCGCTTAGCGCTCTGGGATTGAATACTCAAAATCGCATGGGCGCCAGTTTCCATCAGCTCCTGCACCAGACCTAGATTTTCATCCTGGGCATTGATCACCTCACAGCCGATAAGATCGTGCCAAAAAAATTCATCGTCTTCTGGTTCTGGGATCGCATCACGCAGAACCCCAATCAGGGCCCCGGTTAGACCTTGGGCCTCTTCTCGATCATGCACGCCGTCAATCTGAGCGACGTAGGCTTCCTTATGGGACCTATACTCGTAGTCCTTCACTTCTACCCACTGTTGCCCTTGGGCGCTTTGTATTAGCCAGGGTGCATAAGAAAACAAGTTCTCTGCAGGCTCGGTAAACGATTGCAACACCTGCCAGCCACGCACGCCATAGGGCCTACCAAGTTTGCCAACAACAACAACGGCACCTGTGTCGATTTTGGAGGTTGGTGATGAGTTCATGTATTTGATTTGTTTGCCTTGCTAGTTTCTAGACACAAAAAAACGCGACTGAAAAGCCGCGTTTATTATGCGTACTGCCGATACAAGGCCCGTGCAGATGACAGGCACCGAGGGCTTGCTTACGCAGCTGCTCCGGCGTTTTGCTTGCGGGCTTGCTTGATCAGCTTAGCCACACGCTCTGAGGGCTGTGCACCGACGCCCATCCAGTAATCAACGCGCTCTAGGTCTAAACGCAACACCTCCGCCTGGCCCTTGGCCACCGGGTTAAAAAAACCGACGCGTTCGACAAAGCGGCCGTCTCTTGACGCGGAGCGGTCTGCAACGGTGATGTGATAAAAAGGGCTCTTCTTTGAACCGTGACGAGCCAGACGGATTGTTACCATAGTGATCTCTTTCTGCGTTCTTACTGTAGTTTTATCGAATTAATTTCGGTAAATCACCGCTGGTCGTGCGTTTGGGGCAAGTCGGCCTGCGGAAAGGCGCGCTATGATATAGCAACAGCCTGTAGGCGCAAGTGCTTGAAAGCTAGGGCTTAACGCCTGCGCATACCCGGGGGCATACCTACGGGTCCACCGGGGGCTTGCATGCCCGGCAAGCCCTGCATGCCTCGCATCATGCGCTGCATACCCCCTTTGCGGCTGACTTTTTTCATCATCTTCTGCATCTGCTTATGCTGCTTCAGCAGCCGATTAACGTCTGCTATCTGCATACCGCTGCCATCGGCAATGCGCTTTTTTCGAGAGCCGTTTATCAGGTCGGGAAAGCGGCGCTCTTTCACCGTCATCGAGTCGATCAGGACACCCATACGCTTGAACTGGCCGTCATTGACTTGGGCTTTGGCAGCCTCGGGGATTTGGCTCATACCTGGCAGCTTGTCGAGCATGCCGGATACACCACCCATGTTGTCCATTTGCTGGAGTTGGTCGCGAAAATCCTCCAAATCGAATTTGCGCCCACTCTGCATTTTTTGCGCAAGCCGATTGGCTTTGTCTTTATCAACCTTCCGCTCAGCTTCTTCGATAAGAGAGAGCACATCTCCCATGCCCAGAATACGGGAGGCCAAGCGGTCTGGATAAAACGGCTCTAAACCATCGGTCTTTTCGCCAATACCCATGAACTTAATGGGTTTACCGGTTATTGAGCGTACGCTCAAGGCAGCACCACCTCTCGCGTCACCGTCGGTTTTGGCCAGCACGATGCCCGTCAGGGGCAGCGCATCGTTGAAGGCCTTGGCCGTATTAGCGGCGTCTTGCCCGGTCATGGCATCGACCACGAATAGGGTTTCGATCGGTTTGATCGTCTGATGCAGGGCCTGAATCTCGGCCATCATCTGTGCATCTACGGCTAAGCGGCCGGCTGTATCCAGGATCAGTACATCAGCAAGCTGCTTGTCGGCCTCTTTCAGGGCGCGTTCGGCGATCTCGACCGGCTTTTCATCGGCACTGGACGCGATGAAACTCGCACCCACCTCGCTGGCCAGCGTCTCCAGCTGAGCAATTGCCGCGGGCCGATAAACGTCGGCACTGACCACGGCGACTTTCTTCTTTTCACGCTCTTTAAGCAGTCGGGCTAGCTTGGCGACAGTGGTCGTTTTACCCGCGCCCTGCAGGCCTGCCATCAAAATCACTGCTGGGGGCTTGGTCGCAAGATTCAGCGCATCATTCGCATCACCCATGATGTGCACGAGCTCATCGTGCACTATCTTGATGAAGGCCTCGCTGGGATTGAGGGCTGCGGTGACTTTCTGTCCCACGGCCTTGCTGCGCACCTGGTCGACGAAGTCTTTGACTACAGACAGCGCCACGTCAGCCTCTAGCAGGGCCATCCGAACATCACGCAGCGCGTCGGCAATGTTGTCTTCGGTGAGCCGGGCCTTACCCGTGATTTGTTTAAGGCTTTGGGAAAGCCGATCGGAAAGATTGTCGAACATAAATCCGTAGCGCTCGCTCAATTGTTATACAGATGCCCTGAGAGTATAGCTCGAGAGTACAAAGCAGCGGTAATCGACCGATGCCAAACCATGTCACGAGTTGGTTTAAGGCATTGTGGCGTTCTTCGCGTACAGCTCGTCAAGCGGTATCGACGTGCCGTCCTGCATGACTTGGCGACAGTGCTTACGCTGCAGCAAGCGTGGTTCAGCAACCCCGCAAGAATGGGCAATTGTCTCCACCTCTTTCATCAGCGTCTGGGCGTAGCGCGCGACTCGCTCGGCCTTGTCGTGCACAACGAGGCCTCGCTGCAGTCTCGGGTCGTGGGTGGTAATTCCGGTGGGGCAGGTGTTCTTGTTACATTGCAGCGCCTGGACGCAGCCTAACGCCAGCATAAAACCGCGAGCAGACACCACCAAATCAGCGCCAGCACACATTGCCCAAGCAACTTGACCAGGATTCGTAAGCTTCCCGCTCGCAATGATTCGTATACGTTCTCGCAGCCCATGGCGGCTTAAAATATCCGCGACAAGCGGCAGGCTTTCTTTCAAAGGCAAACCCATGTAGTCGATAAGACTTGCTGGGGCGGCCCCGGTACCACCATCGGCGCTATCAATGGTTATGAAGTCCGGCCCATGCTCCGGGCCTCGCTGGTTAATCAAAAGACAGAGTTCGTCGAGCCAGCCGTAGGCTCCAATCACGGCTTTGAAACCAACCGGTTTGCCAGTGATCCTTCTCACTCGAGCGATTGCGTCGAGAAGATCCTCTGCGCTAGCGATAGCGGGGTTTCGATTTGGGCTGATGGAGTCCTCACCTTCAACAATGGCGCGAATACGCGCAATCTCGCCGGTCACCTTGGCCCCGGGCAGGATGCCGCCCTTACCCGGTTTAGCACCCTGACTCAGCTTAATCTCGAACATGCGAACCTGCTCGTTTGCAGCCACTGCCGCTAACTTGGCCTCATCAAGGTCGCCGCTGACATCACGAACACCATAGTTCGCCGTGCCAATTTGAAAGACGATATCCGCACCACCCTCTAGATGCGCGGGAGACAACCCTCCTTCTCCTGTGTTTAACCAGATTCCTGCCTTGGCTGCGCCCTTGGAAAGCGCCTCGACGGCGGGACGAGAAATCGCGCCATAGCTCATACCAGAGATATTGAAAAACGATGTCGTGGTAAACGGCCGCTGGGCATGGGGACCAATGGTCATTGGTTGGGGCTTAAGCGCATCGCGCTCCAGCATAGGATAAGGACAATTGACAAAGAGCACCGTACCGGTTGGTCTCAGATCACGAGTCGAACCGAAGGCTACCGTTGTGTCCGCCCCTTTAGCCGCTCGATAAACCCAGCTGCGCTCAGCTCGATTGAAAGGCAGCTCCTCCCTGTCCATGGCGAAAAAATACTGGCGGAAAAACTCACCCAGCTTCTCGAACAGATAGCGGAATCGGGCCAGCACAGGAAAATTGCGGCGCAGGGAGTGTCGCGTTTGGGTTCGGTCGACAACATACATTACGATAACGAACATGACGCCTAGGCCAAGTGCCATGACGAAAAGCTCGGTTAGCACAGTGGCAATTAGTAGAAGCAGTTCCATCGGCTCTCCCTAGTTTCGGTAGATAATCGCCAGCACCCCGAACCTAACCGAAACGCTAAGCGAGCTATAACAAATCAAGGCAGCGTGAGCAGGAATTCGGGCTACTTCACCGCCTTACGACATTGTGCCACACTGCTCGGCCTTTGATTATTGAGCGCCTGTTTCGACACCCCCATGCGTACTCAGCTGCGACAAGCTCGCTGATCGTTTGACACGGGGTGCGGGTACCATGAACAACATCATATTACCGGCCTCGGGCCTTGCACTGGTTCTGTATGCTGTGGCGTTCGCGCTTCTTTGGCGGCATCTCAACACCCGATTGCAGAAGTCTGGCGACGCTGTCCCTGGTGCTGAACCTGCGGTCTCCGGCGTCGCCTTTGCTGCAGCCACAGTTGGCTTGATCTGTCAGCTGTCGGCGACTGCAGCTGTGCTAGTCCAAAACGAGCCGGTAATGCGCCTTAATTTGAGCCTGCTTGCAGTCACCAGCTTGGTGACCTGCGTGATTGTTGGCGTCACGGCAATCAGCACTTTGCGCGTGCGCGCGGACAATTTGATGCTTCTGTGCTTGCCGCTGGCAGCCCTAAGTCTGGGGGCCCTTAGCCTTTTCCCCCCAGGAAATACTCAACCCATCGCCTTAGACTCGGCGCAAATAGGACATATTTTACTCTCCATCAGCGCCTACGCGGCCTTGATGACAGCTGCCCTGCAGTCTGTGTTGATCGCCTTGCAGGAGCGACGCCTTAGAGCCCCGCAGACCGGGCTTATCGGCTTGCTGCCACCCATGGAAAGCATGGAGAGTTTGTTCATCACCATGCTCTGGCTTGGTGTGGGGCTACTAACACTCTCAATCGGTACCGGCATATTTTTCTTACAAGACATGTTCGATCAGCGCTTGGTGCATCACACCGTACTGACGACCCTATCTTGGCTCGTCTACGCGGGTTTCCTGACGGGCCATCATTTGTTCGGATGGCGCGGCGTGACCGGTGTGCGCTGGAATCTGGCCGCTTTCGCCCTGCTGTTGCTAGGCTACCTTGGCAGCAAATTCGTGCTCGAGTACCTCCTCTAAATCACCCTGAGTTTTAGCAAACAATAATGGACATAAACGCGTTTCCGACGAGCCACCTGTTGCTGAGCATCGGCATCATGATCCTGCTGTCCGCTTACTTCTCGGGTACTGAAACCGCCATGATGGCTTTAAACCGCTATCGTCTGCGGCACTTGGTCAAGAGCGGTAATAAGGGCGCAAAAAAAGCCGACACCATGTTACGCAGGCCTGATCGATTGCTTGGCGTGATTCTCGTTGGCAATAACTTGGTCAACTTCTCTGCGGCGACGGTCGCCACTGTGATTGGGTTCCAATTGATGGGAGATACCGGGGTACTGCTCGCCCCTTGGGTTCTCACCGTGGTGTTTTTGATTTTCGCGGAAGTTGCACCGAAAACACTGGCAGCCGAGCGGCCGGAAAACTGGGCGCTGAAAGCGGTATTTGTTCTCAAACCGCTGCAAAAAATCCTAATGCCTGTGGTCGCGCTGATAAATGTAGTCAGTAACGCCCTGGTGCGCCCTTTCATCTCACGGTCTGCCGACAGTGATGACCAACTCACCAAGGACGAACTGAAAACCGTCGTCATCGAGGGCGCAACGTCCGTCGGCGAGCGCCGGGACATGCTCACACGCATTCTTGATCTAGAGTCCGTTACCGTCGATGACATAATGGTGCCTCGAGCGGAGATCGCGGCTATCAATATCGACGATGAGCTACCGAGTATCATGACTACCGTAGCCGCGAGCCAGCACACCCTGCTCCCGGTCTACAAGGACAGTTTCGATAATGTGCTGGGGATATTGCACCTGCGCCGGGTAGCGCGACTGATTTTGAACGAAGATTTTTGCAAGGCCGATCTACTGCAGCTGACGCGAGAGCCTTACTACGTCCCCGAGGCAACCCCACTGCATACGCAGCTGTACAACTTTCAGAAAGAGAAGCAGCGTTTGGCGATGGTCGTAGACGAGTACGGTGATATTCAGGGCATCGTGACCCTAGAAGATATCTTAGAAGAGATCGTCGGCGAGTTTACCAGCGACTTTGCCGCCAACATGCCTGAGATTTTGCCGCAAGAAGACGGCAGCTATGTGATCGATGGTATGGCGGTGCTACGAGATATCAATCGGGCACTGCGCTGGAACCTGCCAACCATTGGCCCCAAGACCCTAAGTGGCTTCGTGCTTGAGCACCTTGAAACCATTCCGGAAACCAACGTCTGTTTGTGGGTGGGTGAATATCAGATAGAGACGCTGCAGATCAAAGACAACAT
>JADHNQ010000010.1 GCA_016779425.1 Pseudomonadales bacterium
TCGTACTGCAAATTGCCGCGGCGTTAGAGGTACTTCATGCCCATGGTTTTGCTCACGGCGACTTGCGCCCAGAACACATACTGATTGCGCCAAACCAGCAAGCTGTGTTGATTGATTTGCACTGTGCCTATCGCTTAGACGATGAGTCCCAGGCAGCGGATTATGACGCTGGATCCCTCGCATATCTGAGCCCCGAGCGCATCCGCGGGGCCATACTCGGAGAGAATCTCTCACCCTCACGCGTAAGTGACTATTACAGTTTGGGTGTCATCATTCATCAAATGCTCAGCGGCCAGCTGCCTTTTTCAGATGACACCCCAGAGCTGCTGATTCAGTCGCACCTCAATGACTCTGCGCCGCGATTACCGAGCCATCTGCAGGCGTTCCAGCCCTTGGTAGATGGCCTGATGCGAAAAGATCTAGAGCAGCGAATCGCAAGTCCATCAGAGATACGCAAACTTCTGAGTGCAGTTAACGACGATTCAGAGCTGGAGCGTCGAGTTATTCGGAACTCCGCAATCGACACCCAGGAACTTTCGTCCTTATTCGCGGATTTGCGCCTGCGACCAGACGAGTTAGCGCAACGCGACAAACGCCGGCGGCGCAAACGCCAGCGACGTATCGCACTGCAAAGTTCCGTGGCGATCATTTTCAGTGGCTCGGTTCTCGCCGGGCTCTTTTCCTTCCGCGAGGAGCTTTTGCCCGTTGTTGAGGAAGCCGCTGCCGCCATCGGCATTATTGAGAATCCCGAGCTTACCGCCGCGTGGCGAGAAGCTCAGTCACTTGCCTCGGACCCCAACCAGGGCCTGAGCACTATCGTCGCTGCCTATCGCCGGGTCATAGACATAGCGCCCACCTTCCCTCAAGCCGCCGAGGCACTAAACGCGACGACGAAGGCTTGGAAACAGTCGATATCCCAAGCCATGACTGATAACGACCTTGAGCGTGCCCAGGCAAGGCTGCAGGAAGCGGAAGCAGTATTCGGTGCAGATCCTGAGCTCACCGTCCTCTCACTGCGTCTGCAAAATCGATTTCGTGCAGAGCGACTCTTGATCAGTACTCAGTCTTTGTTACGCAGCAGCGGACTGTCCGATGAAGCCAGCGCTGCTGCCGCCGTACAGGCTTTTGAAGAAATTCTCCGAATTTCACCCGATCACTCGGCAGCAGCCGCAGGACTCACCGAGATCAGCAAGCACTATGGACAACTAGCCGCCGAGGCTGCACAGGAGGGTGAGGTGGCCGAAGCGATTCGTCTACTTCAGCGCGCCACAGCCGCACGTAGCGACTTGAGGGAGCATGACCGAGTACGATTTCTTATTTCCCAGGCCACCTCTATCCAAAGTGCAGTTGCCGACCTATTGGTACGAGCCGAATCTCAGATAGCCAATGGGCGTCTAATGGCCCAGGGCGATGATAGTGCCGCTCAACTGTTGCTGCAGGTGCTCGCCACAGATCCAGACAACGAACGCGCAACCAAAGGTCTACAGCAAGTCACGGCGACGGTAATAGCCCAAACACAGCAAATGCTGAATCAGGGAGAGATTGGCAGCGCTCAAGCTATGCTGGATCTTGCGGAGACAGAGGGTTTAAACGCGACGCCCATTGCCAGTATGCGAGAGGTTATCGACAGCGAAATTACGCGCCAGCGACAGATTGCCGTGGGCTTAGAGCAAGCGAGCGTATTGTTCGATCAGGGTTTCCTTACCGCGCCTGAGCCAAACAATGCGGTCGCTCTTTTGCAAGAGGTATTGCGGCTTGATCCCGACAACGAGCAGGCCGATAGGCAATTGCGCCAGTGTGCAAACCGACTTGCAGAAGTAGCATTGCAGGCAAGGGGAGTGGATATGCTCGATCAAGCACGCGAATATCTTGCGCTGGCCCTATCCATTCAACCGGACGTCGAGCAATGGAAGCGTTGGCAGAATGAATGGTAATAACGGTGTTCGTTGCATTTACGAAACCCCAATCCTATATTCCCGAAACTTTGGCCCGCACATCACAATGCGGCTTTAAGGGTACTAACAACCGAGGCACAACACATGGTGGATATTCCCTATCGCCGCGAACTGGAATTCAGTTATGGAACCGTAGCACAGCTTGCACCTGGTATTAGGCGCGTTATCGCGAATAATCCCAGTCCCTTTACCTTTCATGGCACGGGCACCTATATCTTGGGCAGCGGGCGGGTCGCGGTCATTGACCCAGGTCCAAACGACGCTGACCATATCGATGCGATCCTCAATGCCCTTGGAGACGAAGAGGTAAGCCACATCCTTGTTACACACACACACATGGATCATTCACCGGGCTGCCGATTGCTGCAGGCGAAAACCGGCGCGCCAACCTATGCCTATGGACCTCACGGTGCAGGCAAAGTGGAACAGGGAGTGCAGGTAGAAGAGGGTGGCGATATGGATTTTCAGCCGGACCATCTCGTGAAACATGGCGATATAATTCGCGGCGCGGATTGGACAGTCGAGTGCGTCTACACTCCGGGCCATACGTCAAACCACCTGTGTTTCGCCTTGCTGGAACAAAAGGCACTCTTCACCGGTGACCATGTCATGGGTTGGTCGACGAGTATTATCTCTCCACCCGATGGCGATATGGCAGCCTACATGGATAGCCTACATCTGCTTCTAGAACGCGATGATCAGGTTTACTGGCCAACCCACGGGCCTTCCATCATCGACCCCAAGACGCATGTTCAGGCCTATATCGATCACCGTCTAGATCGTGAGCGCCAAATCCTGCTGTGTATCGATCAGGGCACCCATCAAATACGCGACATGGTGCCGCTGATGTACAAGGACACTCCGGAATTCATGTATCCAGCTGCGGCTAGGAGCGTTTTGGCTGCCATCGAAAACCTAGTGCAAAAAGAACAGGTACGGGAGGAAGGTGAGGGCCCAGCCATGGATAAGGCCTATCACCTGGCTTAGCGTTCAGCTGTCAAAATAGGCGATTGGTCACCCATTCGATCGCCTAGGGCTTCGGCCAAGGGCAATCGTACGACAAAGGCAACCCCGCTGGCGTCGGCCAGATTGACTGCGGACACGGTGCCTCCGTGATGTTCGGCGATGATTCGCACGACGTGCAGACCTAACCCAAAGTGCAGGCGATTGTCCGGCCCGCGGTGACTGACCATTGAGTCAAAAATGGTGCGCAGCCGCTCCTGTGATAACGCAGCACCTCGATTGGCGACAACAATTTGCAGAAGATCACCGTAGCATTCCAGCTGGACGCGTATTGGGGTACCAGCGCGATGAAAATCCACGGCGTTGTCGATCAGTTTGTCTAGCATTTGCTCAATTCGAAAATCTGATACCAGGGCGTGCACTGGTGCTGGACTGCCTTTGTACTGAAAAGAAACGCCTGCATGGGATGATCCACAATTTGCAACATAGCTGGCTAGAAGCTCGTTGAGATCAATATTTTCAAGCTCTTCGGCCTCCAAAGCTTCTTCCAAATTAGCTGCGTCAGCCAAATTCTGAACAATGGAGCCGATCCGGTTAACGCCACGTTTAGCGCTCTCTAAATACTTGCTGTCATCAATACCTGGATGCTCATCCGCTAGGTTTTGCAGCGAAGTGCTTAATGTATTGAGCGGATTATTGATCTCATGTCGCAGAGTCCGGGGCATATTTTCTAGAAAGCTGTTGTGCTGCTTTAGCTTCTCGAGCATGTTCGAAACGCTTCGGGCGAGATCGCCAATCTCATCGCCCGCATTCATTTCATTGAGTAAACCTCCTCGGCGTAGTCGGCCGCGCACATCGATGGCTGCGGAGGCCTCTTGTCGCAAGTTGCGAATTCGCCAGGCTAAACGACCCGCGAATGCAATCAACGCCAAAAATATCGCGAAAAGGCTCAACAGGGAGAGCAACAGCACCTGCTCGAGCGCCGTTCGCTGAAAACGCAGGATGTCATCAATATTCTGCTCAACGATGACCGTACCGATCACTTGATCCGAGGAAACAATTGGATGTGCGGCCAAGATAATTTCTTCTCCACTCACCAAGGGGTTGCGCAGTGCGATGGGATCACCCTGCAAGCTCAGCCGTATTGCTCGGTCAGAGGGGCTTTCATCCTCGGCCTCACCAACCACGCCGCCAATACCGTTTGATTTGACCGGTTCACCCGAAAGACTGACAAAGAACGTTCGAATAAAATCTCCCACCCGGGTGAGCTGGCGAGTCAGAGAACCCATTTGTGTTGGACTATCGTCTTCTACGACGGCCAGACGCGTGGCGCCAACCTCCGCGCGCACCCGACGCTGGTTATCAATCACGACGATTTTGGCTCCAGAATAGCCCAGTCCCTGGACGATATTTCTTACCTCAGGCGTGCGCAGTACCACAAGGTTAAAACTCTGGGTGGCCTCGGGAGGCAACGTTTGAGTGACGCGAAGGATATCGCGCTGTAGCTCGTCGTCGACATCAACATAGGTCAACCCGAAGTACTGCCGGGAGCCAAGCAAGCTCAGTGGAATACGAAACTCAACGACTACAGCGTTCACGCCCTCGACCCTGCGAAGGACCCCCTGAATCCGATTGTCGGCACTGCCCGTGGCTGCGTAGCGCCACTGCTCATCCATGCTAAACCCTGTTACAACATCAGATGGATCAAACACCAGGGACATTCGGCCATCGCGACCATCTGCGCCAATAAAATTCAGGCGAATGTGGTCAGCATTATCCAGCCGTAAATAGTCGGGATCACGATATACCAGTCGGCTGTCCTGAACGCGCATGTGTGCGTAGAGATAGTCCGAGCGTTCGCCAAGCATCAGCGTAAAGTCTGCGTCCTGATCACCGCTGCTGGAGCCAAATTGCAGGTAGTCTCGATCATCAGTTTGACCCCAGTCATCAGCGCTTCCGTCTAAACGAATCGTATTTTCAAGAGGCTGGGCATAAAGCGGTTCGAAGTCTTCGAGGGCGACGGGAAGATCGTTGAACAGATCCTCCCGACCGTTGAAAAGGGTCGATATTCCTTCAGCCGTTAGGAGTTGTGCCTGGGACTGGCCCTGAATCAACAGGCGCTCCATCTCTACCAACTGCAGATAGCTGAACCAAGGCACGACGAGCAGGGCCAGGCCCATAAGGGCTAACTTAGTGCCTAATCTAGGCCCACGAAAGTTCAGCTTGAACGCCATTGGTAGCCCGACCTATTGCTTGGTCCACCGATACCCGAAGCCGTACTCACTTTTGATGCAGGCAAAATCTTGATCCGCGGCCTCGAATTTTTTACGAATATTACGCATATGGGTGTTGATCGTGTTGTTGGTAACCAGGCTTTGCATGGTCGCATTCATTAGGATCTCATAACTCACCGCATGCCCTGGTGCCCGCACAAGTTTCGCAAGCATTCGAAATTCTGTGCCAGATAAATCGATCCGCTCGCCTTTCCAACTCACTAAGAGCGCGTCCTGATCTAAGGCCAAATCTCCGATGGTTTTTTGCGTCGACGCGTCTGCCCGTGAGAGTGCGCTTCGGGCCTCATTGATGCGCAGCAGCGAGGATATTCGCTCTGCCAGATAATCCAGCGAAATCGGCTTTGGAAGGTAATCCCAGGCACCTAGGCGCAGTCCAGAAATCTTATCGATCTCATTAATCCGCTCGGTCAAAAAGATCACGGGCAGGCTGGGCGAACGGGCCAGCAATTCCCGGCATAGTTGAAATCCAGCGTCTACTTCATCGCCCAGAATAATGTCGAGAATCGCTAAATCTGGCAGGGCGTTATCAAAAGCTGCAAGAGCTTCCTCGCGGTTCCCATAGGCGCTCACCTGATAGCCTTTGTTGGTAATGGCGTCGGCATAGTTCGAACGCTGATCCGGATCGTCTTCCACGATGACAATATGTTTCGCCACGAACAAATCCCTGCAAATGATTCAGAGGCTAGTCTATCCCGTTTGCCGTCGTGATTTGCAATGAACAAAGTGGCCTCAAGAATATCTTCATCACTCTCAATCAATTCTCGTCGGGTTCTAATGTGTATCTAGGCCAGAGTCTGATTAAGTGTTCATCGTCGATAACGTAGCAACACTGATTCCTGGAGCATGCAACCTTGGCACTTAAACGAGATCCTAAATCGCTCGAACACTTCGCCGCTGGTGCTCTGCCAGAAGAAGGCAAGGCAGGGCGCAATCACAACGTCGTGTTTTTACCGTTCTCAGAGTCCCATATGACCGCTCCAAACGATCAAAAAGATCAGAAAGATCAGAAAGATCAAAAAGATCAAAAAGATCAAAAAGATCAGAAAGATCAAAAGGCTCGTTATCTATCCTGCTGGCAACGACCGGTAACTAAGTCGCTAGCAACAAGTAATAACTACCCAACCTTTGCGACGGGACAGGAGCGTGCAACGCCAATGCTCGTGCCTTTCGACCGCTCTTCCATGTCTCTTTGCGTCCAGCGTAACGGGCGCTGGGAACGTATTGATCAAGAATAGAACCCGTCGCTTGCGCGTACCACTCGGTAGCGGCACTCTGTACTGATTCAACTGCGGCCCAGTATGTGTGCAATTTCTCCTCCAAAACTGGCTTGAACTGACGGGTGTCATTTCTGGCCTGCTGTGTGTTTGGCTACTCATCAAAGAACATGTTCTAACCTTTCCTATTGGTATGCTCTATGCCAGTGTCACCGTCATCGTGGTGGCCAGAGCATTGCTCTATGCCGACGTGGTGCTGAACCTTTACTACGTCCTGATGAATGCCTACGGCTGGTACTACTGGGTGTACGGCGGCAAACAGTTACGTGCATCCCAGGGTGAATTGCTGCCTCAGCGGCTAGCACGGAGCACACTGATCCGCCTGCTGGCAATCACGCTGATCGGCAGCATCGTTATGGGGTTTTATTTCGCTCGTTATACCCAAGCAGATATGGCCTATTCAGACAGCCTGACCACTGTTGCTAGTTTTGTTGCCATGTGGATGAGTGCCCGGAAACTCCTTAGCAGCTGGGTGGCCTGGTTTGTTATTGATGTGGTGCAAATTGGGCTCTACATCGTCAAAGGTATGAACGCCAACCCGGGCCTATTTTTGTATGCAGGGCTTTATGGCGTGTATTTGCTCATGGCCGTATGGGGATGGCTGCAATGGCGACAGAGGATGGCTGAATGATTTGGGTCCTCACTGGCCCAGAGTGCAGCGGTAAGTCCTTCCTTGCCGAGCAGCTTCACGCACACCTTGATTGGCCACTGTTGCCAGAGCTAGCCCGCTCCTATTTAGACAGTCGCCATGCCCAATCTGGCAGCTATTGCTATCGTCCATCTGATTTGCTGAATTTGGCGTCCATGCAGGCGAGGGCGGAAGCGCTGATGTGCAACAAGGGTGATGTCCTCCTAGATACCGATCTGTTGACCCTTATTGTCTGGTGGCAAGAGAAGTTCGGGCCAGTCCCTCGACAGCTATCGTCTTATTGGCACCGCCAAGCGACCCGGCGCTATTTGCTGTGCAAGCCAGACATACCCTGGCAGCCTGACCCGCAGCGTGAAAACCCATCTGATCGAGATCGTTTGTACGCGCGCTATGAAGCCGAGTTGACTGACCGTGGGTGTAGATATTCTATCTGCGAGGGGAGTGAGCAGGCGCGTCTAGCGCATGCCTTAGCAGCAATTGAGAGTGTCGGCTAAAACTCAGGCAATGCCCCCAACTGACGTTTAGCATCGCGCTCTTGCTCGACGATTTCTGCTCGCCGATTGCCCTGCCGGATTTGATAGTTCGCCCAGCACCATTCTCGTAGCCAAAATTGTGCGAACGCTCGATTGAGCTGCTCAGGGGAAGCGCTGGGCAAAAAATCTTTTGCGAGCCTCGGCAACGAGGCCACATCTAGCTGCAATCCCTGATGCAGGGCGACCAAGTCAAACAGAGGGTCATTGCGTCCAACGAACTCCCAGTCGAGGGTTTTCCAGCCTTGGGAGGTAACAAGAATGTTCCAAGGGTTTAGGTCGTTGTGACAGGTTACTAACGCGTTTGATCTCGACAAGGGGTTTGCGTCGCTTTCCACTAATATTGAGCGGTCTATATCCGCGGGCCAGCCTGTTTCTATAAATTGCGGTACCAGGGTAGGGACATGATATTGCTCCGCGACCCCTGGCAGTTGCCCGTGCAAAGCCTGCAGATAGCTGGTCAGATCATCCTCACAGTATCTTTGATGAAAGACATCGACCAGCAAATCGCCGCTTAACCAAGGGGTGATCATTTGTCCGCTAGGCACGTCCAGCACTAACGGGGCAGGACCGACGGACTCGGGCATCCGCCTGTACCAAGCCGCTTCAGCCTGGCGATTGACGTAAGGCTGTGGGCGTCGGGGGAGACGAAGCACGTAGTACGTGCCCAGCGTATTGTTTCGGTCAGACGCCGCGTAATTGCGCTTGAAAGCTATATTTACGTTGCTGTAGCCACCGCTAAGGTACCGAAATTCGTCCAGCTCGTCCTCGAGCCATTTCGGCATAAGCGTATGGATTTTCTCGCGCAATTCGTCCGCAGACATTCCAAGGTTTTCGATAGCGCTATTCATGAAGAATGAGCCTCTACTGAGCTTGTGTCACCGCAGCGGACATAACCTGACCGATCGATTCGTGGATCACCAAGTCGGCTAAGTGATCTTGATCTGTGGCTTCACGATTTACGATGACGAGTGATGCGCCTAACTGTTTCGCGTATTTGGGGAAACCCGCTGCGGGATAGACGGTCAGCGAAGAGCCCAAGACAATCAGCAGGTCACAGGCCTCGACCATTTGTTGTGCCTTTGCCATCTCGCTTTCTGGCATGCTTTGACCGAAGGAGATTGTTGCGGTCTTAATCAGACCGCCACAGAGAGGACAGGGAGCTACCTCGCCGTGGCTTTGAAATTGTTCGCGAAGCTCGCTCAGCTCATATCGGGCCGCACAAGACAAACAACTCGCGTAGGTGGCGTTGCCGTGGAGTTCGACAATTCGATCTTCATCCAATCCAGACAGCTGATGCAGATTATCCACATTCTGGGTTATGACACCGCCGAGCTTGCCGGCTCCAAACCACTCCTGAATGGCAAGGTGCCCGGCGTTGGGCTCCGCTCTTGCCATCACATCACCATCGAATTTTCGCTGCCATGATTCATTCCGAACATCTTGCGAATTCACAAAATCCTGAAATTGTATCGGCTTAATCTTGTTCCAAAGACCGGTTCCGGGGCTGCGAAAATCAGGAATACCTGATTCGGTACTGATGCCTGCTCCGGTGAAAAATATGGTGTTTTGACTCTGGTTCAGCAAGCCAGCGAGCTCAGCTACAGATGATTGTAAGTCAGTCATTGGCCCAGCATCTCCTAATTCATGCCTGTCCGCGGAAGCGTCGGTGCTAACATTGCCACAGCCAAAGCTTGAGGCGTAGTTCGGTTTAACGACCTGCGCGAGACCGAGAATTTACGCAACAGATTCGGATAAGAATGAACTTTTATCACTTGAGAATGAACATACGAACTGCGGCTCTTTTTTTGTTGTTGTTAGCCCTGTTGGCGAATGCAGCAGGGGCTTTTTCAGAGAACAAAAAGGCTCATGCAAACAAGGCAAACCTCTCCACTACCTCAGTGGAGGTTCAATGGATGGGTCAAATCGAATCAAGGCGACTAAACGAGTCCAGCGGTCTGGCAGCGAGCAATATCCATGAAGATATCCTTTGGTCAATCAATGACAGTGGTGGTGACGCGGAGCTATTTGCGCTGACGGTTAGCGGAGAGCATGTAGGTCGGTGGCCCATAGATCTTCCAAAGCCGACTGACTGGGAAGCCATGGACAGTTTCCATTGGCGAGGTAAAAACTATCTGCTAATTGCAGACATTGGCGACAACTTTGCCATGCGAGATTTTGTTTCGTACATCATCCTGCAGGAGCCGGACGTCAAAACCCTTGCCGACAGTGCAGTTTTGCAGCCCCTCGTCTCTCAGCGCTTTGTCTACCCAGGAGGCCCCCGAGATAGCGAGGCCATCGCAGTGGACCCAATGCGGGAGCAGATACTTATTCTGAGCAAGCGCACCAAGCCACCGGAACTTTATCGACTGCCACTTTCGTCTATTGAAAGCGATGAAGAACAACCACAAGCCGCTCCGGCTGAGCAAATCACCGCCAGTTACGTTGCGTCACTCGAAGGATTCGACACGCCGGAACTCGCTGAAGTCGATTTTTACGGCGGGATATGGGAGTACCTTGGCATGCCGACAGGCATGAGCATCGCCAATAACCGTTTGCTCGTGACCACCCTTGAGCACGCCTATTTATTTAATCTCGATGCGTTAGAAGCGCCGCCCGTGCGTTTGAAGCTACCCTTTGCAGGACAGCGGGAGGCGATCGCTTTTGCAAAAGGCAGGGACGATCTGGCCTACGTCTCCCATGAACGCCGGTACGGTCTTCGTTCTGCGGACATCTACCGTTTGACTCTGTCTCCAATCAAAGACGATCAGCCACCATCGAATGAAATGCGGTAGGGGCCTGCTGTAGACGCGCGGCAATTTCTAGGGCGACTGCTGTAGGATTTTTTCGACTGGTATCTACCGTCAAATCGTATGATCGACCATGGGCGTGAACCTGCTCGAAATGTGAAACAGCCGTGCCTGGGAAGCGCCCCGGGCGAGATGCCTCACGTTCCCTCACAATGTCGAGAGCGCAGGTGACGCCTATGAACCAGGTGCTGTCGGGATTCAGGACCTCTACGTAATCCGCCAAATAGGCCGGTTTAAACAGCAAATCGTCGACAATAACATTGCATCCTAGATCAGACAGCGTGGCGACACTGCGGCGCATGCCCGCCAGAACACGCTCGCCATATTCGCCAAATTGGATATGGGTAACTGCTTCACCATGCAAAACGCCAGGCACCACATTGAGACCCGTCGCCCCTGGATCTCCCGCTGGAGAATTCAATCCTCTAACCCTGCCGGGCATGCCGTCACGAAACTGGTCTAAAGCAATATGCTGATAGGGTGCCGACAGCACATCTTGTAGGGCTAACGCGAGGGTGGTTTTGCCTGCGCTGGAGCAGCCGTTAAGCAGGATTACATTGGCCATGGTCTCTATCCAGAAATCGCGGCAGGGGATCATTTACCGCATCTTAAAAGCCGTGCAGGATACTGACCTTGTGATGTTAGGCAAAGTAGATCTGTTGATAAACGACACCCAAATAAAGCAGCTCCAACATGCACTGGTTCTGTGAGACCCCGTCACTACAGCAGATCGACCCCGCTTGGCCAGCATTGCCGGATACCGCCATGGCACTGCTGCCAAAAAGACGAACGGGCTCGGAGCTCCTCGGCGCAGAGCAGGTGTTAGCGCAACAAATGGGCGACAGTCGCTTGGCAGACTTTGCAGCCGGACGCACCTGCGCTCACTTAGCTCAGAAGCACCTGGGATTGTCTGCACAGCCAATCCTGCGCGACGAGCGGGCCCCGGTTTGGCCGAAGGGGCAATGCGGTAGCATCAGTCATGCGAAAGATTGGGCACTCGCTGCCGTATCCACGTCACTTAGAAGCATCGGTGTCGATGTTGAGGTACAAGGACGGGTAACGCAGAAACTATATCGAGCACTTTTTCGGCCGGAAGAGGTGAGCGCTTTCTCCTGCTGTCCAGAAGTGGCGCCAAGCGTAGCATTTGCTGCAAAAGAGGCCGGCTATAAAGCGATCTACCCCATCGGGGGTGCCTATATCGGCTTTCAGGAAGCCAGCGTTGAGTTAGATTGGCCGAGCCAGTGTTTCCGGATTCGCTATCATGGTGACCACAAGGCGAGCAAGGCGTTAGAATCTGGCGTCGGGTATTGGCGCCTGATCGACTCCTACGTCATCGTCTTTTTTGCCATTCAGGATTGAGGTCCACATGCATGCTTTCTTGGGGATACTAATTCTGGTCGCGCTTGCTTGGGCGCTCAGCGAAAATCGGCAAGCGATCTCCTGGCGCTTCGTGATCATTGGCATCACGGTGCAATTCGTTTTAGCAGGACTATTTTTACACTCTACTTGGTTGAGTACTGTGCTGGTCGGCATCAATCAATTCGTGAACGCGGTTGGCGAAGCGAGTACTGCCGGTACCATCTTTTTGTTTGGGTACTTAGGTGGCGGCGAGTTTCCCGTTAATTCTGTGTCTGAATCGCCGTATTTGTTCGCCTTTCGAGTTCTGCCCCAAGTCATCGTATTTTCTGTCGTAGTCGCCTTACTCTGGCACTGGCGGCTTCTGCCCGCCATCGTGCAGGCCCTCAGCTGGGCATTGCGGCGTACTTTCCGGGTCAGCGGGACAGTGGGTACTGCCGGAGCAGCCAGTTTGTTCTTGGGCATGATCGAAACACCCATGGTGATTCGCGCCTATTTGGCGCAGATGACGCGCTCAGAATTTTTCACCGTCATGGCCTTGGGAATGTCCACGGTAGCAGGCTCAGTAATGATCTTATTCGCCGCCTTGCTTGGAGACCTGATGGACGGCGTTGTCGGTCATATTGTTGGCGCATCGATGATTAATGCAGTTGGTGCGCTGTACTTGTCGCGATTATTCATACCCGAAACACAGGTCATTGAAACAGATACATTGGCCTTGGATCTAAAGTATGAATCGTCGATGGATGCCTTGACGAAAGGCACTCAGGACGGGCTGGCCATGGCGGTTAACATCGGTGCCATGTTGCTGGTGCTGATTAGCTTCGTTGCCCTTGGCAACATGATTTTGTCGGGTATCACTGGCAATGAGGCCCTAACCTTTGAATCGATCTTAGGTACGCTATTTGCGCCCCTGGCTTGGCTTATCGGCATACCGTGGTCAGAGGCGGGTGCTGCTGGCGCGCTGTTAGGCACCAAGTTGGTTCTGAATGAAGTGATTGCCTATGTGCAGTTTTCCGCCAGTGTCGAACTTTTTTCCGAGCACTCACGCATGATCATGCTCTATGCACTTTGTGGTTTCGCAAACTTAGGCAGCCTGGGTATTCTGCTGGGCGGTCTATCTGTCTTGGTCCCCGAGCGCAAAAGCGAATACTTGGTGATCGCGCCGAAGTCTGTCATCTGCGGCACCATGGTCAATCTGATAACCGGTGCCATCGTTGGACTGGTGTATTTAATCTAGGTTCGCCCAGCGTGCTCGCGAAAGGCAGATGGCGAAAAGCAGATGGCAAATGGCGAGTGTGACTATGGCGATCCTAGTCAGTACTGAAGCCCTGAATCGCTCTGCACAGTAGGTCCATGTCTTCATGAGCGACGTCCCGATGCAATACCCATCGAGGCCGTCCAACGCGGATACCAACCTCAGACAGATGCTCCGCTAGGGCGGCATAGGTATCTGACGGCAGATTTAGGTGCACCATGTTCGTGGCATAACGCACTGCACTGTCGCCAAAATTGTCCGCAAGGCATTCTGCCAGTTGCTCGGCGTGACGATGATCTTGCTCTAAATCCGCAAGGTGGTGCTGGAGCGCATGCAGGCCCGCGGCGGCGATGACGCCGGCTTGACGCATTCCGCCGCCCAGAACCTTACGCCAGCGGCGAGCGTCTTCAATTAACGGCTTAGGGCCTGCTAGTACAGATCCAACCGGCGCGCCCAAACCCTTGGACAGACAAATGGACACCGAATCAAATGGAGCGGAAAGGGCTTCTGGGCTGCGGTTTTGGGCGATGGCAGCGTTGAAGAGTCTTGCCCCGTCTAAGTGCATGGCAATGCCCCGACGCTCGCTTAGTGACGCGACTGCTTCTGCATAGCCCAAGGGAAGGGGAACGCCCGCATGGGTATTCTCGAGGCAAATTAGGCGGCTGCGTGCAAAGTGAAAATCGTCAGGTTTGATCGCCGCATCAATTTCCTCTAGGCCGAGAGTGCCGTCCATTTCCATGGGGATCGTTTGCGGTACGATACTTCCCAACACCGCCGCGCCCCCGCCCTCGTATTTGAAGGTATGCGCCGAATCACCAACAATGTACTCATCGCCACGCTCGCAGTGAGCGAAAAGCGCGAGTAAATTTGACTGAGTCCCACTCGGCGCAAACAGCGCGGCTTCTTTGTTCAACAGCGCCGCAACATGATTTTGCAGTTCGATAACCGTGGGGTCTTCTGCGTAGACGTCATCGCCGACCTCGGCACGAAACATCGCCTCTCGCATCGCTTGTGTGGGTTGCGTCAGCGTATCGCTGCGCAGATCAATATTTACAGTCTGACTGGGCATAGCGCACCTTGTACCATCAGCGCAAAATTTTGGGTAGGCCAGAAAGAAAAAAGGCCCTTGCGATGGGGCCTTTCGATATGAGGATGACGGTCGTTCAGCGTCAGTTTTGTTGAGCCAAGGAGACGTTATAGACCCCGGCTTGCCGCGCGGAGTCCATAATGTGAATCATGACGTCGGTAGTCGATTCTGGGTGGGGCTGGATAATCACTGGCGCTTCTGGGTTTTCCGCATGAAGGCGCTCGATATTGGCGCGTACGGATCGACGATCTACGTCGCGGGCAGCGATAATAATACGGTCGCGGTTTGTAATTCGAACGACGATGCTTTTCTTGTCCGGGTCAACGGTTTTAGGCTTGTCATCATCCGGCTGGTTCACGTCCAGCCCGACCTCTTTCACAAAGGTCGCTGTTACGATGAAGAAAATCAGCATGATGAAGACGACATCTAGCATTGGCGTTAGATTAATCGCTTCTGAATCTTCGTCGGCTCTTCCCCGGCCAAATGGTCGTCTCATCCCTTACCCTCAATGCGTTGGTCAACGTGCGCGAATGTTATGTCAGGAACCTCCAGGATTCCATAGGGGTTGGACACAGATCTCGATGGATCAAGTCTAGGAACACCAACGCTCAAAAAACCAACCGTGGATCATGGTCAAGAGTTGAGGAAGTTAAGCGGCAGTCCTGGGACAGGCCAATCGCAGCTGACTAACAGTCCAGTAGAGGACAGCGTTATAAAAGCTGTCTTCAGGTCAGGACCGCCAAAACAGATATTTGTGGTGACGCGGTCAGACATCGGCACGAAGGAAGGCTCACCGTCTGCTGCACTGAGCGTGGTAATGCCACCATCCATCAAGGTCGCTACGCAAACGTCCCCGTTAGCATCGACCGCAAGGGAGTCAAACATAAAGAAGCCCTGGCGACCATTTAGCAGACGTCGTGTTTTGCTAGAGTCGATTTGACCGGGCCCGGCCAACGGATATGCCCACAGCCTACCGGTCGGTGTTTCTGCCACAAAGAGCTCTGTCTCGTCGGGTGATAGGCCTATGCCGTTGGGTGCTTCCATCGGAAAAATGGCTTCGGTTATCTGGCTACCATCGGGAAGTGCATAAAACACACCAGTTCTGTCTTTATCGCGCGCTCTGTTTTTACCGTGGTCCGTGAACCAAAAACCGCCTTGAGCATCAAAGACGATATCGTTCGGTCCCTTTAGCGGCTCTGAGTCACAGTGGGTGTACAGGGTGTTATAGGCCCCTGTCTGCAGATCAACTTTTTGAATACTGCCACCGGTATAGGCCTCAGGTTGCTCGCCCGGATAGGTTTTGCCGTTACGCTCCAGCCATTCAAACCCACCGTTGTTGCAGACATAGCAGTGCCCGTCTGGTCCAATTGCCGCGCCATTCGGTCCGCCGCCCAGTTCAGCAATCGTTTGCTTGACGCCGTCGCGAACTCTGGTGAGGCGGCCGGCCTTTATTTCAACAAGAACAATACTGCCATCGGGCATGGCTATAGGGCCCTCTGGGAATGCTAATTCAGTGGCAATAACGGTGACTTCTGGTTGCATTATTCTCTCCATCTATCCCAAGATTCCACCCTAACCACGATAACTTCGCAAGGACCCTACTGTGATACGCACGCTTGCCTTAGTCATGTTATGCCTAGTCGCGAATTTTGGATGCCAATCCTACGTAGATGGCTCAACTCGTACCGCCGGGGAGTTCACCGATGATGCACAAATAGCGGCCATGGTTAAGCTCAAACTCTGGGATGACCCTGAGGTCAAGGGATGGCGTATTAAGGTGTCATCGGTAAGGGCGATTGTCACGCTGGAAGGGCGGGTTCCATCCGAATACGCCAGGGATAAGGCCATTCGAATAGCGAAAGAGACCGGTAGCGTAGTCGGGGTTGAGGATCGACTGAGCATCGTCAATTAGACTTTAGGCAAAATCTTCAAAATCTTCTTAACTAATTGTTTTTCAGCCAGTTTCTCGGTTTCAAATAGTCAGTTAAGGCCGCCTCTCGGCTGCCGGGCTCTGCTTGATAGTCGTAAACCCACTTGACCAGGGGCGGCAACGAAGCCAGTACTGATTCAATCCGCCTACCGCTTTGCATACCGTACTTGGTGCCACGATCGATGGCCAAATTGAATTCAGCATAGCGACCTCGCCGGTATAGCTGAAAGTCTCTTTCTGCCTCACTAAACTGCGTTTTCATACGCCTCTCGAAAATCGGCTGGTAGGCCGCTAAAAATGAGTCGCCGACGCGCTTGACTAAGGCGAAACTTGCATCGAATCCGCCCTCAGTCCAATCGTCGAAGAAGATTCCACCAACACCCCGGGTTTCATTTCGATGCCCAAGGAAGAAATACTCATCGCAGGTTTCCTTGAAGCTTTGATATTGATCTCCAACCGCGTCCCTAGCGGTCTGATGCCACAGCACCACATCTTCATCCACCGGGTAGCAAGGTGTCAGGTCGTAGCCACCGCCGAAGTACCAGACCGGCTCGTCGGCCTCAACAAAGAAGAAACGCAGATTCATATGAGTTATTGGCACATGCGGGTTGCATGGATGCACGATCAAAGAAATTGCCGTAGCCTGGAAGGCGCTTCCTGCTAGGTGTGGATTACGCTCTGTCGCCGCAGGTGGTAATGCTGAGCCCTTAGAGTGTGTGAACTGCACAGCCGCTTTCTCGATATGTTGACCATTAGCCAGCACCCTGGGCTGGGAGAGCCCCCCAGTGGGCGGCTTGATCTGCTCTAGAGAAAATGTAGCACGCTGATCAAGGCCCTCGAGCGTGGCACAAATTTTTTCCTGGAGAGCTAAAAAATAGTCGACAACGGGTTCGATCATAAGGGGTCCATCGGCTGGTGTAGTCATAAACGCGTCGAAATTGTAACCGCAATCGTGCATCTAGGGCTTTCAAAACCCCGACAACCGATGACTTGCGAAATCAGCGTGTCTAACTTGGATGGCGAAAAAAGCGTGAGAACTCCGTTTGAAGAATTCCTCGCGACGGCCTTCTTGGGCATAATCCGGGCATGAAAAACTTTAATTTTGCTCCGTACCTTGATTCGCTAGACGGACTCGTCCGCAAAGCGTGCGCCCACCTCGAAGGCGACTTAGACGAGGAGCAAATCGAACTCTATGACCTTGCCTTTGTCCAAGCTGAATTGCTCGCGGCTCGCACTCTGATTAGCCAGACCGAGCAATCGCATCAGCTCGTACCCGTGTGCCAGTATTTCTGCGCTAACGCCATTGTCACTATCACTCAAAAGCTAGCGGTGCGACCGCAAACCTTCGGACTCACCCAGTCGGAACTGCCAGCGCTGGACAAACTGCAGGACTTTCTGGCGCCCGAAGCCATTGCTGCCCTGGGTCGTCAGTACCTCGAAGAAGGGTTGGTGGACGACCGGCTTGACGACGAAAAACGTATCATTCGTGACACATTTAAAGAATTTGCCGATGACGTGGTGAAACCCCTCGCCGAGGAAGTACACCGCAAGGACCTCTTGGTTCCGCCTGAAATACTAGAACCCTTGAAGGCAATGGGCGTCTTTGGGTTAAGCGTGCCAGAGCGCTTTGGTGGCCTAAAACCTGATACCACTGAAGACAGCATGGGCATGGTTATCGTCACCGAGGAACTGTCACGGGGCTCTCTCGGTGCCGCGGGAAGTCTCATTACGCGTCCTGAAATTATGGCACGCGCTCTATTGGAGGGTGGCACAGATGAGCAGCAGGCGCGCTGGTTGCCGCAGATTGCTTCCGGCCAAACACTTTGCGCCGTCTCTGTCACTGAGCCCAATACAGGGTCTGATGTCGCTTCGGTCGCGTTGAAAGCCACACGCGCGAACGGTGGATGGGTACTGGACGGCGGCAAAACATGGTGCACCTATGCCGGAGCAGCGGGAGCATTGCTGGTGCTCGCCAGAACGAACGCGGATGCAAAACCAGCTCACAAAGGCCTATCTCTTTTTGTGGTGGAGAAGCCAAGCTATGACGGACACGATTTCGAGTACGAACAAGCCGATGGCGGAAAGATGACGGGGAGGGCGATACCGACCCTAGGCTATCGAGGCATGCATTCATTCGAAATGAGTTACGACAATTTCTTCGTGCCCGATGACTGCCTGATTGGCGGCGAAGCAGGCGAAGGCAAGGGCTTTTATTTCACGATGCGAGGATTTATGGGCGGGCGGCTGCAAACTGCTGCTCGCGCCTGCGGTCTAATGCGTGCGGCTTTCGAAGAGAGTATGAGCTACAGCCAAGATCGCATGGTTTTTGGTCGATCCGTGGCCAGCTACCCACTGTCATTAGCCAAGCTTGCTCGCATGGGCGCCTTGATTACCGCGTGTAAAGCCTTCACCGCCCATGTGGCGGGCCTTATGGATCAGGGCTTGGGTCAAATGGAGGCCAGTCTCGTAAAGCTGTTTTCCTGCCGCGCCGCCGAATGGGTGACAAGAGAAGGGGTCCAGATACACGGTGGTATGGGCTACGCTGAAGAAGTTGCGGTCAGCCGTTATTTCGCGGATGCTCGCGTGCTTTCGATTTTCGAGGGAGCAGAGGAAACCTTGGCAATTCGCGTCGTCGGCAAATCCCTCGTGGACCAGGCGAGAAATTAAACGAAGAGTCGCATTTGCAGGCTCTACTCAACCTCTAATAACCAGATATACATTAAAACCAGGAGCAGTCATGGACTTGAGTTTTTCAGAGAAGGATCGGGCATTTCAGGCCGAAGTCAGAGGCTTCCTCGATGAAGCGTGGCCGCAGGAAATGCGCGACAAGCAAGGTCGAAGCGCCTTGGGCAAGCTTTCCAAGGAGGATTTGGTTGGTTGGCAGAAGCGTTTGGCTGCGAAAGGCTGGGCTGCGACGAATTGGCCTAAAGAATATGGCGGGGCAGCCTTTACGCCGACGCAGAGCTATATCTTCGATGCCGAGCGCGCCCGAGTAGGTGCACCGGGTGTTGTGCCCTTCGGCATCACAATGGTGGCTCCAGTTATCATGAAATTTGGCACCGACGAGCAAAAAGCAAAATTCCTGCCATCAATACTGAATTCTGACATATGGTTCTGCCAGGGCTATTCTGAACCGGGTTCAGGATCGGATCTGGCCTCCTTGAAGACCAAGGCAGAAGACAAGGGCGATCACTACCTCGTTAATGGCGTCAAAACATGGACGACCATGGCCCAATACGCCGACTGGATGTTCTGCTTAGTGCGCACCAGCAATGAAGATATTCGACAAATGGGTATTAGCTTCATCCTGATGGATATGAACACCCCTGGAATCTCCGTCAAGCCGATCATCACCCTAGATACGCCTGCAGACGGTTATCAAGAGATCAACATGGTGTATTTTGAGGACGTCAAAGTGCCAAAAGAAAATCTGGTTGGTGAGCAGGGCAAGGGATGGACTTGCGCGAAGTATCTGCTGGAGTTTGAGCGAGGCAATGCCTACTCACCCGGGTTAAAGGGAGCCATGGCTCACTTGAAGCAAGCCGCAGCAGCGGAAAAAGACGGTGCAGGTCAGTCATTCTCAGACAGCGCTGACTTCATGAAAAAATTCAACGATGTCGAGGTTCAGATTCTCGCCATGGAAGCTACCGAGCTGAGAATCCTTGGCGCCCTGGCTGCAGGTCAGAACTTAGGACCTGAAAGTTCTATCCTAAAAACTCGCGGTACCGAGCTACAGCAGGCAGTAACGGAATTGGCGTTGGAGATATCTGGTAGCTACGCAGCGCCACTTGATCAATCAACCCCCGCTCCGGGCGACAACTTTCAGCCCATCGGCCCTCAGGCTCACAATGGTGTAGCCCAGGAGTACTTTAATACTCGTAAGGTGAGTATTTACGCCGGTTCAAATGAGATCCAGCGCAACATCATGTCGAAATTGGTGTTGGGCCTATAGTCTCAAGGAAACATTTGAATGAAAAAAGGCGGGGTAACCCGCCTTTTTTTTTGCTTAGTGCTCCAATGATCTCACTTGTAGAGGCCACCTAAACCTTAGAAGTGAATTATCGAACACTGCAACTCAACGCATGAAGTATCAACACGCCACGTGAACCCTCAGCTATTGAAGTTCTCGCCTTCAAAATCGCTAAACAATCGCCGGCTCATATCGTCTGAGATTCTAGTCCACTTGCCCATCCAGCGCCCAAGACGACTAATACCAATCGAAGGATTTGGGCTTTCCTTAATCAGGTTTTGGTACATGGTGCGTCGCATGTTGTCGCCGCGGTTGTGGATGATACTGGCAATTTGGGTTACCAGCTTGATCGCGATTCGCGGATGATCGACAACGATCTTATTGTAGTTGTCCATATCCAAGTACAGATAGTCGCACTCTGACCGAGATACGACCGTCGCCGTACGCGTCGCCTGCAGCACCAAATTCACCTCGCCTAGCAGCGTCGGACCCGAGAAGTTACCGGTATTCATCGCAACGGTAGTGAGATTGACTCGGGCCTTGTAGAAGACGGAAAAATCGCCGTTCAGCAGGAGCAGTAAATGGCTGCTAGTATCGCCTTGGGACAGCATAATAGTTCCCGCTTTGGCGTGACGCTGCTCCATGATCCCTACAAGGGTTTCAATCTCAGCAGTTTCTAGGTCGGCAATGACCTGCTGGGCGATGGAGACAATCTCTGACTTTTCCAATATGAATTCTCGGTGGGAGCAGGGCGAGGCCTGGGGTCAGCGCTATTACAGCGCTATGGAACTGCCTTCAGTTGCAATCACCGTTTCCCCTTCAAGCGTATCAACCTCCGCCTTTATAAGGTCTAAATCAGCATCCACGACGCCAGGGTTGAAACCCGCAAGCGCCAAAATCTTTACATCTAATTCACGAGCGGTCTTGTAACCCTCTTGCCATGTAGAGTGTCCCCAGCCCTTAAAACTTGGATATTCTTCGTCTGTGTAGGCAGCGTCGAATACAAGCATATCTGCGCTCTTAGCGAGAGCCTCAACTCCAGGATGGATCGCGTCGACACCGCCATGCTCATGGTCAAGGCAATATGCTAACGACCGGCCACCGTATTCAATGCGAAAACCCATACTCTCGTTCGGATGATTCAGAGCCGCGGCATGAATAGTCGCATCGCCGACCTGCAGAGAATCACCTGAGGATATTTCGGTCACAGATTTGACCCCCTGCAAAAGAGAAAAGGGCACCGGGAAGTTAGGAGGGAGCATCTGTCGTTCAAGACAATCCAGCAATGCGGCGCCGTCACGCTTGGGGCCAACAATATGAATCTCATTTCGTGGGTCGTAGGCCAGCTGAAAGAACGGTAGGCCCTGTATATGGTCCCAATGCGTATGGGTTAGAAAAAGGTGTAACTTCACAGGCTTGTCGGTCTTTGCGCGATAGTTGCGCCCAAAGGCTTGAATCCCAGTTCCAGCATCTAGCACAAAGAGCAAATCACCAGCTCGAACCTCGACGCAAGGCGTGTTTCCACCATAACGCGCAGTATCGGGTCCAGGAACAGGAGTTGATCCTCGTACACCCCAAAAGGTGACGTTCATACCCGTATCGGGGTTCGACATACGACTACCATTTTCAAATTGACTGAGGCCTT
>JADHNQ010000011.1 GCA_016779425.1 Pseudomonadales bacterium
AGGACCCGCCCGCATTTTTGCGCCACAACCTTGCGTTGGCTGCGCAAATACTCGACGCCGAGGCCAAGGGCCGGCGGCGAGATCTGCTGATTAGCGAAGATGATCTTGCTGCTAAATATGACAAGCTGATTCCTCGGCATGTCTGCCGTGTGAGCGATTTGCGGCATTGGTTTAAAAAGCTCGCAAGCGAGCGCAAGAGTGCGCTTTTCTTTGACGAGAAGGCCCTGCTGCGGCGGGATGATATTGCCCTGCAAGAGACTGACTTCCCATCCTACCTGCAGGTATCAGACCTTGAGTTGCCCCTGAAGTATCGTTTTGCTCCCGGGCAGCCTGATGACGGTATTACTGTCATGATCCCTGTCGGCGTATTACCGAGTATCAACGCAGAGTTATTGGAATGGTCGGTACCCGGGATGCTGCCTGGTGTGATTGAGTTTTGGCTGCGTTCGCTGCCTAAAAACAAGCGCAAACTGCTAGCGCCACTTCCGGACAAGATGCCACAACTGACCGAGCGATTGCTTCGGCCTCAAACCTATCGGCAAGGACGGCTACTGACCGTGCTCTCCCAGTTACTGCGTGATCTTCATCGTATTGACGTTACGGCTGGGGATTGGGACAAAAGCCGCCTCCCGGAGCACCTGCGTATTCGGTGTGCAGTTGTCGATGAGCACGCGAAGGAACTCGCTGCCGGCAGAGATCTGCAGCAGATCAAGGACAAGCTGGCGAATAAGCTGGAACCCACTGCGGCGGATTTTTCAGCCTATGAGCAAGCCGATATCGAGGCATTTCCTGAGCAATTGCCGGATCATATTGTCGTGCAAACGTCCGGCGGTCCCACGGTTGGGTTTCCAGGGCTGAGCTTTTGCAGGTCGAAGAGTACGAGGGGAGAAAAGGGCCGTAAGGGATCCGTCAACCTGACGGTCTTTGTCTCAGCCGTCGACCGGGATATTGCTAACCGACACGGCTATGCGCAACTTGCGCTGACTCAGCTGGGTAAGCCCGGCCAATTTTTCCGACGCGAACTTAATAAACACAAGCAGCTTGGGCTTTACTTTGCCTCTTTGGGTAATGCGGAGGTGCTCGCGGAGGAGTTGCTGTTGAGTGTGACTTGGTACTGCTACTTTGACGGACGGGTGCCACCCGCCACGAGGCAGGACTTTGAGCAGCGCATGAGAGAGCATCGAGGTGATCTGGCCGAGGTGTTTGGGTTGACACTGGCGAGTTTTGAGACCGTCCTAAAGCTTCGTTTCGAGCTGGTCGGACTGATAGATAGGCTGCAATCACCCGGTTTGATACCCAGCCTTGATGATGCCAAGAGTGAATTAGAGGCTCTGGTACCTAGCAATGTGTTGTCAGTCACCCCGTGGCGCTTTCTGCCGAGTTTGCCCTTCTACCTTGAGGGTCTGAAGCATCGACTTGAGCAACTGCGGGGCCATGTACCCAAGGATCGTCAGTTAATGCAGCAAGTGAAGCCTTTGCATCAGCGGCTTGAGGCGATCAAGATGTCTCAAATGCATGATCCCTTAATCGATGCGCAGCTGCATTTCTTGCTTCAGGAGTTAAGACTCAGGCTATTTGCAGAGCCGCTAGCGTTGCAAAAACGACCCAAGCCTGCCTTTGTGGGTAGTGAGGGCAAGGTATCGCTCAAACGGGTGGAGGAGAAGATTCGTCGTGAGGAGCAAAGAGTTGGTCTTGCCTGAGCGAGGCCGCAAATCACGCGCCTGCATCGCGCATCGGGCAGGTACCTGATTCATGCAGGCAATGTATGTACTGGCTTCCGCTTCTACGTCTGGCAGGTTGACCCGGCACCTGAGGCGCGCAGGTTTCCAGTGCGAGGTGGTAGAAACTGCTCAGCAAATACCAGTTCACAATGTGCGGACAGGCCTAGCAACCGTCCTTTGCTCGGCCATTGGCGACTTGCTGGAATGTCATCATCCAAGCCTAACTCCCGTTTACTTCTGCGAAAGCGAACTGAGCGTCGAGGCAATGCTGCAGGCCCTAGCCAACGGTGCAGCGGATTGTTGGGCTGTAAATATGCCTGCTGCTCAACTGCGTGAGCGCGCTGATGCGCTCCTGAACAGAGTCGAGCAAAAATTGGCAACAGGGCTGCGCGCCGAGGGTGACAATCAGCACGCGGCGGCTCGACTCTCAACCCTCGAACAAGAGCTGCAAGAGGATCAAAGGGCAGGACAGAGCATTCAACTGGGTATGCTTCCTAAACAGAACAAAGTTATGGCGGGATACCGGTTTTCTCGGTGGGTACAGCCCTCACTGATACTGAGCGGTGATTTTATCGACTACTTCCCGCTGCAAGATCGCTACTTGGCGTGTTTTCTAGCAGATGTTGCCGGCCATGGCGCTTCTTCGGCACTGCTAACGGTGATGCTAAAGAATATTTCCTGGCGACTGCAGCAGAAGTTCGGGCTGCCAAGCTTAAATTCGCCCGGAGATTTGCTCGCCTGGATCAATGAAACCCTGATTGGTCAGGGTATTGAGAAACATGTAGCGATGTTTTTGGGCATTATCGATACCCAGGACGATACCATTCACTACAGCATGGCCGCCCAGTATCCGCCCGCGCTCCTTTGCGGGCCCGATGGCGACACACAGCTGCTGCAGCAACAGGCCAAACCTTTGGGTCTATTTTCAGATGCGCGCTACGCATCGGAGCAACTGCCGTTTCCAGTGGGGTCTACGCTCCTGGTGTTTTCTGATGGTGTAATGGACTGCTTGCCGTCGGATCAATTTGCCGACAAAGAAGCAGCCCTGGTAGCACTGTCACAGTCACTGCCTGATCCGCTCAAACTATGGAGCCGTCTATGCGAGTCGTTAAAAAATCTAGACGACGTGAGTTTGCTGGCTGTACAGAGGAAAAGATCGGCGTAATATCCGCGCCGTATTAGGGCTAGTCAGGGAGAGCGCTGTTGCAAGGCAGTATTTGCGCCGGAGACTTTCAAGGTACCCATGTGCTTCGTTTTCACGGCGATGTACGTGTCAATCAGTGCGCGTCGCTGGACGCTTACTGTGATCGCATGGTGCAGGATCCTGCTTTTCACGCGGTGGTCGTAGACCTGCAGTCGACTGAAAACCTTGATAGCACCACTCTGGGCTGCCTAGCTCGATTGTCAATTCGGGTTAAAAAGCTCAACCAGCGGGTACCGACGCTTATTTGCGATTCCGATAATTTGCATCGAGTGCTATTGAGTATGGGTTTTCAAGACGTATTCATGATCGTAGATCGAGCGGCATATGATGCGCTATCGCTGCCGGCCTTGCCGAAAGGGATTGAACTTCCTGCAGGCACTGACCTCGCGATGGAAAGTACTCGCGCGCGCGTGATTGCAGCGCATAAACAGCTAATGACCATGAATGAGCGCAATGCAGAGACGTTTAAGGATCTGGTCGCTGCGTTAGAGGAAGAAGATTGCGAACAGCAAGCAGGCGAACAGGCCGACGTGTCCCAGGTAGAAGTCTAGGCGGACTTGGCCCTGAGTTTTGCCTCGATAAAACGGCTGTGACTGAGGTAGAGCAAATCTGCAGCCTTGCGGATCGTATGTTCCTCAAATTTATCAATGCGATCGTCGGCTAGAGCCAACTGCCAAAGCGCGCATATCACTTCAAACCTGCCGTCCTCGTCTAGGTGCTCGCGCAGATAACTGGTGTAAGGGTGCATGCCGACGTTGGTATCGAGTCGAGTCTTGGCATCAGCGATTAACGAGGCAACCTTGTCTGCGTCGAGGTTGTACAGCTCCACCAGCAGGCGTTGAATCGCTTCCAGCTCCGCGTCATCCACATGGTGATCAGACCAGCACACCTCAAGCATGAGCGAGGCCGCGGCAATGTCGATTTCAATCCCAGTATCGTCCTGGGTCTGCTCCTTGGTGAACAAAGATTTTAGTTTAGCCAGCATGGAGTCGAACCTCGGGTTGTGCGGTGTGGGATCCAAGCGCACTGTGGGCCTCATAAACGAGGTCGAAGTCGTTGGCTTTCAGGCGTTTCGAATCGCTTAAAATCTGTCGATAGCGTCGCGCACCAGGCCTACCGTTGAAACAATGCAGCAGGTGTTTCGTTAGGACATTTAGATTGACCCCCTGATCTAGCTGGGTAGTCATATAGGCCACATAACGATCGAAGATTGCGGATTCATCGAGTCGGAAATCTGTGTCGTAGAGGTGTTGCTCAAGCTCACTCAAAAAACGTGGTTGATGGTAGGCGGCTCGCCCAATCATGATTCCATCCGCCCATCTCAGAGGGGCAAGGGCGTCCGTTAGTCGAGTTATGCCACCGTTAAGAATCAGCTCCAGATCCGGATGCCGCAATTTGATCGCTTCGCCCTTTTCCGGGGTTAGGGGCGGAATGTCACGGTTTTGAGCAGGCGATAGTCCGCCCAGAACAGCAACTCGCGCGTGCAGGTAGAGTCTTTGGCACCCGGCTTCAACCAGCGTGTCTACCAAGCGCAATAGGAAGTCCAAATTGCTGTATAAGTCTGGCGCATTTTTCAAAACGATTCCTGTGCGCGTCTTCACCGTCACTGGTATCGAACATGCCGCCTGCATCGCCTGAACGCATGCAGCGACAAGCTGGGGTTCGCGCATAAGGCAGGCACCAAAGGTGCCTTTTTGAACGCGATCCGACGGGCAACCGACGTTGATGTTCACTTCATCGTAGCCCAGGGCCTCAGCCATCGCCGCACACTCGGCCATTGCCGCCGGGTCATTGCCACCAAGCTGCAGCGCAACAGGGTGTTCGCAGTCATTGAAGTCAAGGAGGTGGAGTTGCTTGCCATGAAGCAGGGCGCCAGTTGTCACCATTTCAGTAAACAGGAGTGATGACGGTGAATATTGTCGCAGCAGAAAACGGCAGTGCTTGTCAGTCCAAGCCATCATGGGAGCAGTCGCCAGAATTTTTTGTTGCTTTGACACGACGGCTAAAAACACGGATTAAATCGGATTGGGGAGTTTAGCGCGTCGAGACGCCCAGGACAGCCTCGATGTAGCGGGTGAACGCAGGTCGATCAGGGAACTTTAAGGCTCGCCATATGCTCGCGGCATAGCGTCAATTTCCAGCCCCCTTTTGAAACACTTCTTGAAACATTGTCTGAAACATTTTGTTTCACTTTTATGCAGCTTTCTCTCCACTATTCCTTCATTTTCACTGGCCGCGTGTGTAATACTCGTGTCACGTTAGAAGATTGAGACACGAGTGAAGCCTAAGTCTTTTTCGAATTTTGGTAGTTCAGCCGCAAATTGGGCCGACTCAAAGATCAATAAATTGAAACGCAGAATAGTTGACACACATAAAAGTAGAACAACCGCGAGCGCCGAATGAAAGACGTAGTGAATGGATCTTCACAGGGTAGTGAATTGTTATGTCACCGTTCGCTGAATCAGAGAACGATTCGAGAACCGGTATACGGTATCGGCATCGGCGTCCACTCCGGCGAAAAAGTCCGCATAACCCTGCGCCCTGCTGAACCCAACGCAGGCATCTGCTTCTTACGCACGGACGTTACGGGAGCTGTGGTCATACCCGCCAGTGCCGAGCATGTCGCCGATACGACACTGGCGACCAGTGTTGCGCATGGCAGCGTGAGCGTAGCGACTGTTGAGCATCTGATGTCTGCGCTCTGGGGTTTGGGTATCGATAATCTGCTCGTAGAACTGTCTGCTGAAGAAGTACCCATCATGGATGGTAGTGCGGCACCCTTTATAGACATGATTGAGAGCGTTGGGGTGGTAGAGCAGAGCCAAGCCCGACAGTTCATTCGGATTACTCGAAAAATTGAGGTGAATCAGGGAGATGCTGTGGCTTCGGTAGCTCCCTACGATGGCTTCAAGGCGGGATACACCTTTGTAGCCAATCACCCGGTCTATGACCAGTACCCAAAATATGTCGAGATGGATTTTGCTAACGCCTCGTACATAGAACACGTCAGTGGGGCGCGTTCCTTCGGTTTGGAAAAGGAGCTTGCCTATGCTCAGTCTATCCAAAAGTGCCTTGGTTCCAGTCTGGATAATGCTGTCGGATTGTCCGATGAAGGCGTGCTGAACGAAGAAGGCCTTCGTTACGGTGATGAGTTTGTGAAGCACAAACTTCTAGATGCCATTGGTGATCTGTATCTGTTGGGCAAGCCGATTTTGGGTGCCTTCAGCGGATATAAGTCTGGCCATGCCCTTAACAACAAACTCGCCCGAGCTATTCTGCGCTGCGACGATGCTTGGGAAATTGTAACGCTCAAAGCAGACATCGAAAGCGGTGCAGGTATGCCGATTCTTCATGGGCAAATTCACAGGCAGGTAAACTCGTCTCGAGGTTAGCAGCGCGGGAAAATGACTCCTGCGCAAAGCCCTTGTGCTCTTTAATCCCCGGCTAGGGTCTTTTGCCCTCAGAACCGCTAGCGTTTGATCCGGGCGTTTGCAGATGGTTGTATCGAGGCCTTCGTTGAGCTGCCTTGCCCGCATCCTGGTAGGGGTAGGGACCCGCAAGAAATGGCCCATTGGGCCATAAAAACTCGGTTTGTTGACGCCGCCCAGGGCGCAATACATCCATGGATGTCGAAGGGCCGTATATTAAATATTCACAAAGATTTCGCACAAAGATCACACGAGGTCGTTGGCTTTGGCAGGGTGCGCCTCTATACTTCACGCGGCTTCGTTAGCAGTACTTTCATCAGTACTGGATGGGTTCTTCTAAGGAGATGGAAGGATGCCACTCGATGCCGCCATGAGGGGATTGGGATACGACAGTGCCAAGTTAGAAGAGACAATCTGCGTCTTTCCTTGGGGCACTGGCAACGGGCAATGACGGGATCATATGTTTAAAATTAAGAAGGGACTGAATCTACCCATCGCTGGGAAACCCAGCAGCGAAATAGACGATTCAAAGACGATCCGCAGCGTCGCCATTCTCGGAGAGGATTACCCGGGCATGAAGCCAACAATGGCCGTTGCTCTGGGCGACCCGGTCAAGAAGGGCCAGGTACTTTTTTCCGACAAAAAAACCGAAGGCGTTGTTTTTACCTCCCCGATATCCGGTACGGTTGCGGAGATCAACCGCGGAGCAAAGCGCGCATTTATCAGCCTGGTGGTCGAAGCCGCTGGCGACGAGACCGTAACGTTTAGTAGCTATGACGCGTCAGAACTGAGCAAGCTCGAGCGTTCTGCGGTCACTGAGCAGCTCCTATCCAGTGGTGCGTGGACAGCGCTGCGCACGAGACCTTTCTCACGAATCCCGTCGCCCGAGTCCGTGCCGAATTCAATTTTTGTTACGGCAATCGATACGAACCCACTGGCGGCAGACCCAAAACCTATCATAGCCAGGAAAGAGGCTGAGTTTTCGGCAGGCCTCAGTGTGCTGGCGCAACTTACCGATGGTGCGGTGCATCTGTGTCAAGACAGTTCCGGCCCCCTTGAAGCATCAAACGATGACGGCGTCACCAATCACGTGTTTGAAGGGCCGCATCCTGCTGGCCTGCCAGGCACTCATATTCACTTCGTCGATCCAGTTAGCCCAAATAAGACGGTCTGGTTCATTGGCTATCAGGATGTCATCGCGATCGGGCATCTGTTTTTGCATGGTACGGTGCTCAGCGAACGTATCGTTGCACTGGGCGGGCCTGGGGTGAGTGCGCCCAGACTGTTCAAGACCTGCGTGGGTGCGAACTTAGAGGAACTTACTGCGGGTGAGTTGGAGGCAGGCGAGCTGCGCGTTATTTCGGGTTCGGTGCTCGCGGGTCATACCGCCCAAGGACATCGAGCATTTTTGGGGCGATACCACAATCAAGTATCAGTGCTGGCTGAAGAGCGCGAGCGCAAGTTGCTAGGCTATTTGGCACCAGGTAGCGCGGTGCATTCCGTGTTTCCCGCCTTTTTGTCCAAATGGATCGGCGAAAAATCCGTTTCCTTCACTACGACTACCAATGGAAGCGAGCGCGGCATGGTACCCATAGGCACCTACGACGACGTCATTCCTATGGATATCTTGGCGACGCCACTGATGAAGAGCATCTTGGTGGGTGACGTAGAAAAAGCGATTGAGCTGGGCTGTTTAGAACTGGATGAAGAAGACATCGCACTGTGCACCTACTCGTGTCCGGGTAAATATGAATTCGGCCCGGTGTTGCGCGAAATGCTTACACAAATAGAAAAAGAGGGTTAGTTGGATGGGCTTAAGATCTTTCCTCGACGATGTTGCACCTTCCTTTGAAAGAGGCGGCAAGCTTGAATCGCTGTATCCTCTTTACGAAGCTATTGATACAGCGCTTTACACACCGTCGAGCACGACTTCGGGTGCTTCTCATGTGAGGGACGGGCTAAACCTTAAGCGCGTCATGATTACGGTCTGGCTTTGTGCGTTTCTGCCGGTTTTTGTCGGTAGTTACTTCATCGGCCTGAATGCGAATGAGGCGATGCAGGCCCTTGGCATGACCAGTGTTGATAACTGGCGCGGATTTTTCTTAAACGGGCTGGTGAGTTACGACCCCAATAGCGTGTGGGATTGTCTGGTTCACGGTTTGGCCTATTTTATTCCGCTGTACATTACGGTATTCGTTGCTGGCATCCTGTTTGAACTCTGGTTTGCTTCCAAACGTGGGCACGAAATTAACGAGGGGTACTTTGTAACCTCGATACTCTTCACCCTATCACTGCCGCCTTCTATTCCTTTGTGGATGGCTGCAGTCGGGGTGGTATTTGGTGTCGTCATCGCCAAGGAAGTGTTTGGCGGTACCGGCAAGAACTTCCTAAATCCAGCGCTAACCGGCCGTGCGTTTTTATATTTCGCCTATCCTGCACAAATGTCAGGAGACGCAGTGTGGGTTGCTGTTGATGGCTGGACTCAAGCGACCCCTCTGGGTAACGCTGCGCTGGGTCTCGATTATGGTGTTGACTGGATGTCGGCCTTTATCGGCTCTATGCCAGGCTCGGTTGGTGAGACATCGACCTTGGCCATATTGATCGCTGGAGCCTTGCTCTGTTTATCACGCATCGCCTCCTGGCGAGTGATGGCTGGTGTATTACTTGGCATGGTGCTGACGTCGTCTTTGTTCAATCTTCTGCCATCAAGCAATCCGATGTTCGCGATGCCGTTTTACTGGCACTTAGTGTTGGGCGGATTTGCCTTCGGGGCAGTGTTTATGGCGACGGATCCAGTATCTGCGGCCATGACCAATAACGGTCGCTGGTTTTACGGCATTCTGATCGGCTTTATGTGTGTGCTGATACGTGTTGTGAACCCAGCCTTTCCTGAGGGCATGATGCTGGCGATTCTGTTCGGCAACTTGTTCGCACCCTTGCTCGATCACTTTGTGATGCAATCAAACATCAAGCGGAGACTCGCCCGTGGCTAAGGTAGATAAAGACAGTTTGGCGAACACATTTTTGATCGCCGTTTTTTTGTGCTTGGTGTGCTCTATTGTCGTCTCGTCGCTGTCGGTATCACTCAAACCGATGCAGCAGCTAAATAAAGAGCTTGATCAAAAGAAAAATATCTTGAGAGCTGCGGGCATGCTGCCTGCGGATCAAAACGTTTCTGAAGACGGTCGCTCCATCGAGGAGCTCTTCGCTGAGTTCACCGTCCGAGCAGTAGACCTGCGCACGGGCGAATACGTGGACGACGTAGACGTTACAAACTATGACCCGATTCGCGCCGCCAGTGATGCAGCAATCTCAGTTGCTCTGACGCCGCAAGAAGATATTGCAACGCTGCGTCGGCGCGAAAACGTGTCCCTGGTATATTTGAAGGCCACACCCTCAGGAATTGAAAAGGTCGTCCTGCCGGTTCGCGGTTACGGACTATGGGGTACCCTCTACGGCTATTTGGCCCTGGACGGGGACCTCAATACCATCGCCGGCCTTGGGTTCTACCAGCATAAAGAAACCCCCGGATTGGGCGGTGAAGTCGACAACAGCAAGTGGAAGGCCTCCTGGCAGGGAGTTCGCCTATTCAACGACATGGGTCAACCACAAGTGCGCTTAGTAAAGCAGCGTTCGGTTGCGAGTAATCCCGTCGCGGACTACGAGGTCGACGCGCTTTCTGGTGCCACTTTCACCACCAAGGGTGTGGAGAACATGGTCAATTACTGGACGGGTGATGGTGGTTTTGGTGCCTACCTCAAGCGTCTGAGATCTAACGCGCTTGCGCAGGGGTAGGGGGCAGCATGGCATCGCAGAAAGAAGTACTAATCGACCCGATTTTCAACAACAACCCCATCGCTCTCCAGGTGTTGGGGATATGCTCGGCCCTGGCAGTCACCATCAATATGGCTACAACCCTAGTCATGTGCCTGGCTGTAATCTTCGTTTGCACCATGTCCAATTTGGCTGTGTCCTTGGTGCGAAATCGCGTGCCAACCAATATTCGTATCATCGTACAGATGACCATTATTTCTTCCTTGGTGATCGTAGTGGATCAGGTGCTTCAGGCGGTGGCCTATGACATCTCCAAGAGTCTGTCAGTTTTTGTGGGTTTGATCATTACCAACTGTATTGTAATGGGACGCGCAGAGGCCTTTGCGATGCAAAACGGCCCTTGGCTTTCCGCACTTGACGGTTTTGGAAACGCACTGGGTTACAGCGTTATTCTTATTGGCGTCGCCCTTGTGAGAGAACCCCTGGGATCCGGCACCTTGCTGGGCTACGAGATTATTCCCACCGTCGCCAATGGCGGTTGGTACGTGCCCAATGGTTTGCTGCTGCTGGCACCCAGCGCGTTCTTCATTATCGGATTGTTTATCTGGGCGATTCGGGCGTGGAAGACGGATCAAGTAGAGGAGCCCGAGTATGAAATCGCGCCCAATGGCCAGTACAAGGAGGCCATCTGATGGAACACTATCTGGGTATATTTGTTCGCGCGGTATTCATCGAAAATATGGCGCTAACCTTTTTTCTTGGTATGTGCACATTTATCGCCATATCGAAGAAGATTTCCACGGCCTTTGGCTTGGGTGTTGCGGTAGTCGTGGTGTTAGCGATCACCGTGCCGGTAAACAACCTAATCTTTAACCTCTTTCTGCGGGAAGGCGCACTGGCCTGGGCAGGATTCCCCAATGTTGACCTCAGTTTTCTAGGCCTGCTTTCTTACATTGGCGTGATCGCGGCCATGGTGCAGATACTCGAGATGGTCCTCGACCGATATGTCCCGGTTCTGTACAACGCCCTTGGTGTGTTTTTGCCGCTGATCACAGTGAATTGCGCTATTTTGGGCGCATCGTTAATGATGATTGACCAAGACCAGACCTTTGCCGAGAGCGTGGTATTTGGCCTAGGCGCCGGGGTAGGTTGGGCGTTAGCCATTACCGCACTGGCCGGGGTTCGTGAAAAGCTCAAATACAGTGACGTTCCTGAGGGATTACGGGGCTTGGGTATTACTTTTATTTCCGTCGGACTGATCAGCATGTGTTTCATGTCCTTCGGCGGTATCGATATTTGATTTAGCTGGGAGTCAGCATGTTCGATTCGACAGTTTTGCTTGGCGTTGTCATGTTCACCATCACAGTGATGGCACTAGTGGGCGTAATTCTATTCGCCCGATCTAGGCTCGTTAGTGCAGGCAATGTAACCATATTGATCAACGATGATCCGGATAAGGCCGTAGAGGTACCAGCCGGCGGTAAGTTGCTGGGTACCTTGGCGTCCAAGGGCATATTTCTGGCCAGTGCCTGTGGCGGCGGCGGCACATGTGCCCAATGCCGATGCCGAGTCGTTGACGGCGGGGGCAGTATCCTTGCCACGGAAGAAGGGCACTTCAACCGCGGCGAGATCGGTGATAACTGGCGGCTATCCTGCCAGGTCGCAGTGAAGCAGGATATGAAGATCGAGGTGCCGGACGACGCCCTGGGCGTACAGCGCTGGGAGTGCGAGGTAACCGCGAACCCCAACGTAGCATCGATGATTAAGGAGCTGAATCTAAAGCTACCCGAAGGTGCCGATGTCGCCTTTCGTGCGGGTGGCTACGTACAGCTGGAAATCCCACCCTACAAGATGGACTGGTCCTCTATTGATGTCCAAGAGGAGTATCGAGAGGACTGGGACAAGTTCAATTTTTGGGATCTGAAGTCAGATGTAGACGAGACCACGATTCGCGCTTACTCCATGGCGAATTATCCTGAAGAGCGGGGCATACTGAAGTTCAACATTCGCGTTTCACCGCCCCCACCGCGTATGGATCATTTGCCGCCGGGTGCCATGACGTCGTATGTCGCCAATCTCAAGCCCGGCGACAAAATTACAGTATTCGGACCCTACGGAGACTTTTTCGTCAAAGACACCCCAGCAGAGAAGATCTGGATCGGTGGTGGCGCAGGCATGGCACCTCTGCGATCGCATATTTTTGACGAGCTACGCCGCAAGGGCACCACCACGAAGATGAGCTTTTGGTACGGTGCGCGTTCTCTGCGGGAGATGTTTTACACCGAAGAATTCGAGGAACTGGCCGCAAACAAAGAGAATTTTTCGTTCAATGTTGCGCTATCTGACCCGCTGGAAGAGGACAACTGGGAAGGGTACACGGGCTTCATTCACAACGTCGTGCTTGAGAATTACCTGAAAGATCACCCAAACCCTGAAGACTGTGAGTACTACATGTGCGGGCCGCCGATGATGGCCCAAGCCGTGCAGAACATGCTCGAAGATTTGGGCGTAGAGCCCGAGAACATCGCCTTCGACGACTTCGGAGGCTGATGGGCAAAGAAAAGAGCCCGACGCAAAGCCGCGATACTCTCGCGGCTTTTTTTTGCTCGTGTGACAGGCGTTTGCTGAGGCTTTGTATTGGACTCATCAAATCGCTGCTAATGGTCAAATGCTCCGGACTGGCAAGCGCTTGCATCAAAGCAGGCATACCATCAGATTAGATGCCTCATGCAGGGATGGAGAGCAACGGTGCTAAGCGCGGATCAAATTCAACAGTACAACGAAGACGGTTTCCTGCTGTTGCCTAGCTTAGTGCCAGACGACATCCTCACTCAACTTAACGAACGGTTTCTGGATATCGTTAACGGAGATCATCCATGCAGCGGCGCCATGAAAATCATGCGCGACGTCATGGTAGTTAAGGGCGCTGTAGAGCCTCAATCACCACTGCACGGTGTAAACAAACTGTTTTGTTTGGAGGACGATCCAGTGCTGAGCACCTATGCCTCGTTTCCAGGGCTCCTAAGCTGTGTGCAGAGTCTCATCGGCAACGAGGTTTACAGCCTAACCAGTAACGTTTTTAACAAACCGCCCCGAGTAGATGGTAAACATCCGCTGCATCAGGACATACGTTATTTCAGCATGCGTCCCGCCTTTTCGATCGTGGCGAGCTGGACAGCCATGATGCCGACGCGGCGAGCCAATGGCTGTTTAGCGGTCATTCCAGGATCCCACCGAGAGGGCGTGTTAGCCCACGGTTCACCAGATTGGAACTATCTGAACCATGGCTTTTTCGGTATCGAGGGTGTTGATCGGGCGCGGCGTCAGCATGTAGAAATGCAGCCCGGCGATACGCTGTTGTTTCATCCTCTGTTAATTCACGGCTCTGGCAGAAATCGCACCGACCATTTTCGGCGGGCGATTTCCGTACATTATGCTGCGGCCCAGTGTGAGTCGCCTAGGGGCGACTGGCGCGCGAAGCCGCAAGTACGCCGCGTCTGCTGAAAACCCCATGGCGCTAGGGGTCTGTGTAAATTTCTAGTGAGTAACTGCCCGATAGTCTGGGCGCTGATGGATCGAAGTTATGATCGCAAATCTCCTCTTGCTGACGACCGCGGCTATCTGGGGATTTGGTTTCGTCGCCCAAGTCCTTGGGATGAACTATCTCGAACCCTTTGCCTTTATTGGGGCCCGATTTGTGCTAGGTGCACTGAGTCTGCTGCCGGTCATATGGTATTTGTGGCGGCGAGAGACCCCGACAGGGCCGGGCATTGGCTACATGACTTTTGCCTCTTGCGTGCTCGGTACGATCTTGTTTGCTGCATCTTCTTTCCAGCAGGTTGGTTTGCTGTATACCACAGCCTCAAATGCCGGGTTTATTACTGGCATGTATATGGTATTCGTGCCGATATTCGGGCTGATGCTTGGTATGGCGACGGGTTTGGTCACCTGGGTCGGATGCATTGTTGCAGCACTTGGCCTGTATTTACTCGGTGTCGATGATCAATATCAAATGGGCTACGGTGATCTGCTACAGCTCGCAGGAGCCGGTATTTGGGCCCTGCACATACTCGCAATAGACCACTTCACCAAGCATGCGCCGGGGATCCAGCTTGCCTGCGGTCAATTCGTCGTTTGCTCGGCCCTAGGAATCTTTGTGTCGATCGTGTTTGCCGGAGAATCCACCGCTTGGTCCCAACTGATAGCAGCCGGGCCGACACTCGTGTACGCGGGAATCATTACAGTGGGTGTCGCCTATACGCTGCAGATTGTGGCCCAGGCTAGGGCCAACCCCGTGCATGCCGGCATCATTCTCAGTCTAGAGGCTGTATTTGGCGCCATAGGTGGCTATCTGATGCTAGATGAACTGTTAAATTCGCGACAGCTTATGGGCTGTGCCTTGATGTTGGCCGGCATGATTCTGTCCCAGCTGGCAACGCGAGCATCCAATATCGATAGTCGCCAATCGTCTTGAACGCTTAGGTGGACTCAGACAGAAAGACACAGCTCCTACAGCTGGGATCTGCTGCTGCCTCATCCAGAGGGGATTGATACTGAGGCGTATCTCTGCGTGGCGTACGTTGATCTCCAGATAAGGAGTCTGGTGCCTGCCTTGGGCTTGTGTGCGTTGCATCTGGACGCATCACGCGGTCCTTCCAAGCATCATCTTCGGCCCAGTGCATGGGCAAATCGATGACCCTGCCTGGTAAAGACAACGTCTCAAAGGCTTCGCAAGCCGCTTCAAGCACTGCGTTTTGTTCCGCAAGGTCCCCAGCCCGTCCCGCGGTTTGTCCCAAGGGATAATCCAAATATACCGCGCGAGGTGTCCCCACGGATTGAGTAATGGAGCGAGCACTGCTCAGGCTTACCGTGGCAATGCCCTCGGCCTCCAGTGCTCTTGCGATCAGTCCAACGGACTGGTGGCAAACGGGTCAGACCGGAATCAGTATGGCTAGATCGACTTCTTCTTCTTTTAACTCAGCCACGATAGCTGGAGCCAGTAGGTCTTTGACCATGCGACTGGAGTAAATGCCACCCATAAAAGTGAGGGCGTCAGCGGCTAAGCGCCCAATACGCTGCTTGGACACTAAGTAATTCAAGGCTTTTAAGGGTAGTACGGCATTGGGGTCCTGCCGAGCGGCGGTCATGTCATAGGCAAAGTGCGTGACGCGCAGCTCGGCAATCGGTGCGCTGGTTGGGATTTTTCGGTAGGAAATGTCGTCCTTGTGGTGAAAGGCGACCTGACCGTGCTGATAAATCCCGCCGGAAGCTACGACGCCTAGCTTGCACTCGTTCAGAGGCTTAGTCAGTGGTGACCAGGGCGGCGGGTCGTTATTAACTACCCATTGATAGGGCGGGTGGCCCAAGCTCGAATAGAGCGTCTTGGTACGTTCGATGTAATCCACGGGCGGTTTAGCGACCATACTCTGCGCCTTACGTTGACGACGGCCAACATAGCAGAAGTCGGTTGGGCGAAACAATTAATCCAATGCCGCGTCGTGCTCGGCGAAGTCGGCAGTAGATATCTTGTCTTGTGGAAATTCGAAGGAGGCAGATTGCGACCATGGCGCAACCGTTAAGACCGACCCGAGAGGGGATATTAGTTAGGCTGCGTAAACAAGTGCTGCGATGTCGTTTTTGGATAAGTCTCCCAAACGTAGACCGCTAGCATCGATATTGCTCTTGGAAGGAGTAGCCTTCGCCAAGGTTTGGTCGATCACAACTTGAGCGGCACCAGCGCAGGAGCCACAACCAGTGCTGACCGCCAACGCCTGCTGAACCTCCAGCATCGTAGATGCGCCTGCAATCACGGCAGCTTCGATGTCGTGGTCAGTAACGGCTTTGCACAGACAGATATACATTGATTGGATCTCTCCAAACGTCGGAACCCAATTCTAAATGCAAATCATTCTCGATAGCAATACCGCTCTTGCTTGTATCCGCCAATGCAATTAATTATCGTTATAAAACAATAACTTACATAACTTTTTTCTTGCGCTAAGGCTGGTTTTACGTCAATGTTCCTCCCGCATTCATTTGGAGCGCTTGCAATGAAAAGTCTAGACAGCAAAGTCATCGATCACTTGAACAAAGTTCTAAAAAACGAACTTACAGCCATAAATCAGTACTTCCTCCATGCCAAAATGCTGGATGACTGGGGCCTGAAGAAAATGGGCAAGATGGAGATGCATGAATCCGTTGACGAGATGAAGCATGCCGATTCCATTATTGAACGAATCTTGTTTCTTGAAGGGCTGCCTAATCTGCAGGAACTTGGCAAGCTCATGATCGGCCAGAACGTGAAAGAAATGCTCGAATGCGATTTGGCGCTGGAAATGATCGCGGTGCCGGATCTACGCGACGCGATCAAAGACTGCGAAGCCTGCGGTGATTTTGTCAGCCGGGACCTGTTCAACGACATTTTGATATCCGAGGAAGAGCATGTGGATTGGCTGGAGACCCAGCTCGGTCTGATCGAAAAAACAGGGCTTGAGAATTATCTGCAAGCACAGATGGGAGAGTAGGTTACAAACCGTTCAGATCGGCTTCGCTGTTGATATTGACGAAGGCTCTGGGATTGGCTTTTGATGGCACGACGGCTGCGCCTGCAGCCGAATGCCAGTCCCTGACGGCGTAACCACCCGAGCGAATGAATTCGCCCAAGTCCTGTGCCAGGGTCTTGGGTATCAGACACAACAGTGACTGCAGGCGTTCGCCATCATGGAGGACCCTGGAGCGGGGTTCACCTCTGACCTCCATCAGTAATGGTTCGTACCACCTCTTTGGTAAAATCGGCATATCCCCCGGGCAAACCAGCAACCAGGGTGCGCTACAGGTAATCAGACCAGCATAGATTCCGAGTAGGGGGCCGTGCCCGATCAGATCAAAGTCGGAGTCCTGGATGACTTTGCTGCGCAGTTGATACCGCTCAATATTCCTGTTAGCGCTGATTAAAAGTTCCAAGGTGATCGGCAGTCGGTCGATCGCATAGTCCACCATGGGCAGCGGGCCAAGGTCTCCGTCGAACGGCACAAGGGGTTTGTCTTTGTTGCCGAAGCGCTCGCCCTTGCCTCCGCACAAAATCAAGCTAGAAATTTCGTCGAGTGCAATCACTGCATCTGCCCTTATCGATTCGCGCAAGACTATCATCCTGGTCAACGCTTTGATTCAATCTCAGGCGATGCGATTCAGCGGATTGCGAAAAAGGGGTGAGGGCGATGCAGCAAGATAAGTTTGATGTACTGATTATCGGTGCAGGCAGCACGGGCAGTGCCATGGCCTGTCGGGTGAGCGAAAACCCCAATTTGAGCGTTTGCTTGCTTGAGGCGGGCCCGGACTATCCGACGCTTGCTGACACGCCGGACGATTTGGTTAATTCTCACAATAATTCCTATACCGCCCACGACTGGGGTTTTCAGTACGAGCCAACCCAGGGTCGCCAAGATCGCTTCCCTCGGGGTCGGGTAGTGGGCGGTTCGTCCGCTGTGAATACCACGATTGCCCTGCGCGGCATGCCAGAAGATTACGATGAGTGGGCACAGGCAGGTAATGCTGGCTGGGATTGGGCGTCCGTGCTGCCTGCGTTCAAACGGCTGGAGCGAGACCTGGATTTTAGCGGTGAGGATTATCACGGAGATAGTGGGCCTATCACGATCCGTCGCTATCCCCTCGACGAGATGGAGCCTCAGCATCAGGCGTTTTTGGATACAGCCAGTGCTCTTGGTTATCCCGAGTGCCCAGATGCCAACGACCCCAATGGCCATGGGGCAGGTCCGCAGCCCATGAACAAGCTGGGCCGACTGCGCATTTCTGCAGCGGTAGGCTACCTCGCGCCAGCGCGTATTCGTCCCAATTTACAGATCCGGTCTGACACCACTGTGCGGCGCTTACTGTTTGATGGTAGACGTTGTATCGGAGCAGAAGTACAGCCCAGCAACGCCTCCGACGGCGATTCGGTAACCCAGGTTTCGGCGCGCCTGGTTATTCTCAGTGCTGGGGCGCTGATGTCGCCTACGATCTTAATGCGCTCCGGTGTTGGCGCAGAGGCACAGTTGGCGCGGTTGGGGGTTGATACCGTTCGGCATGCGCCCGGTGTGGGGCAGAACCTTAGCGATCATCCCGCGCTGGGCGTGGTTTGCCAGGTGCGTGACCCGTCCCTCATCGACTTTGACCGACCCATCATACAAACCATTCTGCGATACACCGCGGAAGGCTCGGACAAACGTAACGACCTGCAAATCGAACAGATCAGCTTCGCTGGAAGGCCCGGCGGTCCGCCCTTATTCATGCTGGCACCGGTGCTGGAATATCAGTACGGGCGCGGAGAGTTGTCGCTGAGTGATGCGGGTACATTTACAGCTCCCGTTGTGCAAAATCGGTTTTGTGAGGATCCTCGTGATGCCAGCCGCCTGGCCTCTTGCATGCGTGATACGCTGGCGTTCACTCGCGCAGGCGCCCTGGCTGAAATGATCGAGTCCGTGAACTTTCCTGATCCTGGGCGCGGCACAGAACTGGCGGACCTGGAGCAGCTTTGTCGCAAGTTTTCAGGCTCTGGCTATCATCCCTGTGGCACGGTGAAGATGGGTCCGGAAGAGGACACGATGGCGGTAGTCGACGCCAAGGGCCGCTGCCATGGTTTGGAACAGCTGGTTGTGGCGGATGCCTCGATTATGCCGTCGGTGCCCAGAGCAAACACCAACCTTACCTGTTTTATGATTGGCGAGCGCATCGGCGAGTGGGTGCGTACCGAACCCGCGAGTTATGGCCTTTAGGATCACCGTATTTGTTAGGAGACAACGATGAATGACCTGATTTTCCGACAGGTGCGGATTTTGGATGGCAGTGGTAGCGCGGAGTTTATCGGCGACGTCAGCGTGCGCGAGGGTCGTATTAACGAAGTCGGTGCGGTGGCCGAGGGGCTCGCGCCAGGTGGCCGGGAAATTTCGGCTGAGGGAGCCGTGCTGTGTCCTGGCTTGATTGATACCCACGCCCATGACGATGGTGCTTTTTTTCGCCATCCTGGTATGGAGTTCAAGCTCTCGCAGGGTGTAACCACTGTCGTGAGCGGAAATTGCGGATTTTCGGCGATTCCTGCCGACCCAACCAAGGACTCCGTGGCCGCCAGCGGAGGGATATTGGCGGGTTTGGAGGGTAAATTCACTGATCTTGACGGTTATTACGCCGCCGCTCTGGCGCGACAGCCTGCCATCAACAATATGATGCTGGTAGGTCACAACACTGTCCGCTCGCTGGTAATGGGGGACAGCAAGAGCGCACCCAATGACCTGCAGCTTCAGGAGATGCAGCGTCATGTGACTCACGCCTTGGAGCAGGGGGCCTGCGGTTTTTCCAGCGGTTTGATCTATCGTCCCGGCCGTTACAGCGATACCGCAGAAGTAACGGAACTGGCGAAAATGGCTGCACCCTTTAATGCCCTTTACACCACGCATATGCGTAATGAGGGTGATCGATTGCTGGAAGCGGTGGACGAAAGCCTGCAAATCGCGGCAGCTAGCGGTGTGCATTTGCATATCTCCCATCACAAGGCAGCGGGCAAGGGCAACTGGGGCAAGGTGCGCGAGTCGCTGCAGCGAATCGATACGGCGCTAAGCCAAGGTCAGCCAGTCACACTTGACGTTTATCCCTACACCGCAGGCAGCGGTCGCATGATCGAGTACTTTAATCTTGACCGGGTCAGCGAGGAGTTAGCGGAAGTGGTTCGAATTGCGAGCTGCAAAGCGTTTAGAGAGTACGAAGGTCGCATGTTGGTCGATATCGCTGCCCAGGAGAATATTTCTCTTACGGATCTGGTGATCAAAATCCTTACTGCACCGCTTGGTGATCGCACATTGTGTATCCACTTCATCATTGATGAAGCGGACGTGGAAACGAATTTAGCCCATGCCGACATGATGGTAGGCAGCGACGGTATCCCGGATTTACGGGGCAAACCTCACCCGCGTCTGTTCGGTACATTTCCTCGCGTGCTTGGTCACTATGTTCGCGAGCGAGGAGTACTTTCCTTACCTGAAGCCGTGCGACGCATGACCTCGCTGTCGGCGAAAACCTTTGGTCTGAGCGAGCGCGGTGAGATCAAACCAGGCTTTTGGGCAGATTTAATGATGTTTCGGCCTGACGATGTGATCGATGAGGCCACATATGACGAACCAAAAACAGAAGCCTCGGGCATCGATATGGTGGTGGTGAATGGTCAGATTGCGTTGGAGTCTGGTCAGCACAGCGGGGTTGGCAGCGGCCAAATGCTGCGCTATCGCCGTAACCCGTTCGGTTATTAATCCTCGCTTTTTGGTAAGCAACCTTAAAACTCTTTTATGCGGCAGATGCCGCGAAACCTAGTGCAACAACAATGGAGATCCCATGGCATTCTTAGATCGTTCTCTTACCAATCACGTACTGACGCTTACGATGTCTAGCCCTGAAACACGCAACGCGCTGACCGGGCCCGAGCAATTTGATGACATCGTCGATGTCTGCCAAGAGATCAACGACAACATGGCCATACGTGCGGTTGTACTTACCGGTGAGGGCAGTGCTTTCTGCGCCGGGGGTAACGTAAAAGATATGCGGGATCGCACCGGTATGTTCAGCGGCGACCCCATGGACCAGGCCGACGCCTACCGAAAGGGTATTCAGCGTATCCCGCGGGCGATTTATAGCCTTAATGTACCCATAATTGCGGCGGTGAATGGGCCCGCGGTAGGTGCCGGGTGTGATTTGGCGACTATGTGCGATATCCGGGTTGCGAGCACAAAGGCCATGTTTGCGGAAAGCTTCGCCAAGCTTGGTCTTATTCCCGGTGATGGAGGTGCTTGGTTTTTGCCCCGCGTTGTCGGTTATTCCAACGCCTGTTTAATGGCATTTGCCGGTGAGCCGGTCAAGGCGGAGGCGGCGCTGCAGATGGGCCTAGTCTCCGAGGTGTGCGAGCCAGAGGCCTTAGTAGAGCGGGCCCAGGCTCTGGCTGCGGGCATTGCTGCCAATCCGCCTCATGCGGTTCGGCTGACCAAACAACTTATGCGGGCAAGCCAAAATGCTTCCCTCGATGAGTTGCTCGATAAGTCCGCTGGTTATCAGGCCATCTGTCATGCAGAACCAGATCATCATAAAGCTATTGAAGCATTCTTCGAAAAACGCCCGGGTAACTACCGCAGCGACTAGCTCGCTACTTAATTTTGAATCATGGGTCGGATTTAGATTGCACGTCAGCAGCCTGGACCGGTTCTGCCTGGACAGGTTTGCTAACGAAGATACCGCGTATCTTTGCAAATAGAACTTTGATGCCGCGCCATAGCTTAGGTAGCAACCAGACCAACAACAGTAAAAAAACAATCAGTAAACCGACGAACGTCCAAGGCTGATTGAGCATTAACCAGACGCCGCCAAATACCGAAATATCCTCGGCGATGGAGGCGGTCCAGTTAGTAAACGGTTCTGGGCTGGTGTTGATCAAAACTCGCGACCCGGCCTT